>NZ_JANSIG010000088.1:0-12129 GCF_047461975.1 Synechococcus sp. R55.3
CCTGCTCAGAGATAGGCAGGATGCGATCGCTTCTTTCCTGAACCATGTTCAGGAGAGTTCAGCGTGAATGTATCAGTACCCCTGACTTCCAACCTCTACAGCTCCCAGAGCCATTGAGGCCTAAGCCTCAGCAAATGCCCTTCTCCAGCCCCCCGACAGCACCTGCAAATCCTCCTCATCCAAGTCCGCAGGAGTGCCGGAGCGGATGAGCTCGGCAAAATCTTCGTTGGGCACCATGAAGCAGAGGGCGTAGAGGCGGCCTGGGCCGGTATTGTGGATTTCATGTACACCGGTCGGCGGTACCAGAATGCTATCTCCAGTTTTGATGGGGGCCGCTTTTCCATCGCAAATGGCCAGGCCTTCCCCCTTGAGAACAAAAAACATTTCCACAGCCATTTGATGGCGATTTGGAGGGGTTTTGCCTCCCTCATCGAAGATCTCCACACAAAAGGTTAGAGAAATCTGAGCATGAGAAGGATCGAACACGATGGCCAGGCGATTGGTATCGTGGGGGCTGATGCGAAAAGCCTGATAATCGGCAGGGGTTTTAACAATTGGGATCACGCAGCGGGAAAGCGTTTGCATCCGGATCCTCCGCTCAAGAGATGAGGGGTGAATAGTGGGCAAGTGCTAACAGGGGAGAGCCGCGAGCAAATCTGAGGAGGAGGCGACAAAGCCAAAGCACTGCTTGACGTTGTAGAGGGTAGCTAGCAAACAGTATTCAGGAGAGGTGGTGGCGGCGCAGTCTTCCAGCAAAATGCAGTCGTAGCCGAGGAAATTGGCATCTTGCAGCGTGGTCATGACGCACTGGTCGATGTTCACGCCGGCAAAAAAGAGGGTGGTGCGCCCCAGGTTTCTGAGAATGCTATCGAGAGGCGTATCCCAAAAGCCGCTCATGCGGAACTTGTCCACCCAGATATCCTCGGGTTTGACTTCCAACTCCTCCACTACGGACGCACCCCAACTGCCGTGAGTGAGAACCAGAGACCCGTTCTTGGGCAAGGGATCCCCGAGTCCCACCCCTTCTCCGGTGGGGTTGTACACATGTTGCAAGCCGGCGCTGATGTTGAGCAAGTCGGGGCGATTCCCCCAGTTCACCCACACAATCGGCACTTGAGCTTGTCGTAGGCGCGGCAACAGGGTTTTCAGAGGGCCGATGGGAGCCCGTGCAGGTGTGACATCGACGCCGATGCTGGCCAGCCAACCGTCGGGATGACAAAAGTCGTTTTGCATGTCGATCACCAGCAGCGCCGCTTTGGCCAGATCCAAGCGCAGGGTTTTGCTGGAGGTGGGCAGCAGGATGGGCCGGGGATCCAAGGGCGGACGGGTGAGGTCGGCCATTTCGGCATTCACAGCCCAGGCATTGGGAGGGATCCCAAGGGTCTTCAAGGGGCGATTGGGAGTGCTCATGGATTCTCCGCTCGCGTCGCGCAGCAGTGGGATCAGGTGGGGCGGATGACCCACAACTACGCTCGACCTTAATGCACAGCCAACCTCACTTTGGAATCATAGGCTACACTTTCTCACCTTATTAACGCATGGGATCCCCCAGGGTCAGTTGATAGGGATTGAGATGAGGATGATCCGAAAAGGTGCCCAGGGATCCCTCCCTGCACGCTATGCTGTAGAAACTTGAAATGATTATGTAGAAGCATGAGCATCCTGCGGCAATATATCTTTCCCGCTCTCATCCTGCTGGTGTTTCTGTTTACCCTGGTGGTGGTGAGCATTCGCTCGTTTCTGCCGGAGGATATGGCCCAGCCTGCCCCCCTAGAAGAAACAACGCCTGTGGCCCTTTCTGCAAATGCCTGAGGATGGCTGAACAAGGGATCCCTTTGCCCGCCGGTTACCGTTGGCGCATTGGTTCAGCCTGGGATCGGCCCTGGGTGCGACGAGGATTGCAGGCCACGTTGCAGGAATCTTTTCCAGAGCAAAGCAACTGGGATCACCTAGAAGAGACGCTGGATCGCCTCTTCGACCCACCCCGCACCCCTTGCTGGTGGATCTTGAAAGAAGAAACTGCAGAGCCGGTGGGCTGTGTTTGGGCCGGCATCTCCACCGATCAAGCCACCCATCGGCGGGTGGCCTACGTCTTTTTGCTCTGGGTGGATCCCGCCCATCGCCGGCAGGGCCTGGGCAGAGCTTTGATGCAACAGGTGGAACGCTGGGGATCCCAGCAGCAGCTAGCTGCCATTACCCTGCAGGTTTATCGCCATAACCAGGCTGCCCTCAATTTCTACAAGCGGGCCCATTTCTCCGTGCAAGGCTACTGGCTGTACAAACCCCTCGGCGCCGCTGGCGTGGCAGAACCAAAAGGTTATGAAGTTTTGTAAATAAGCCGGGATCCGCTCTCAGTTGCTCCTTTGATGAAAGCGTGATGAAAACGATGGCATCGATCGGAGGGAACGCCCATGTCCAGACCTGTCAAACTCAGTGAAGCCGAGATCCAGGCCAAGCTGGAAAATCTGCCGGGCTGGTCTTTGCGGGAGGGAAAGCTGCATCGCCAATTTCAGTTTGGTTCCTTTGTCGAAGCCTTTGGCTGGATGAGCAGTGTGGCCTTGGTGGCCGAAAGCATGGGGCACCACCCCGAATGGAGCAATGTCTACAACCGCGTGCGGGTGGATCTCACCACCCACGATGCCGGGGGCATTACGGAATTGGACTTCACCTTGGCGCAACGCATGAACGAGCTGGCCGGCTGAACGCTTTCTCAGTACCTAACTCTAGGGATCCCTTCAGAGCCGGTTTGGCAAGGGATCCCCATTGGTTTGTTGCTGCCTCTAAGGTTGTGTCGGGAGTTGCGCTGGTCTGATAGACTAAGCCTAAGGTTAAGAAATGATAATTTTATGAACGTGCTGGTTGTGGGGGCGACGGGAACGCTGGGCCGTCAAGTGGTACGCCGAGCCATCGAAGAGGGACACCAAGTCACCTGTCTGGTGCGAAATCCGGCAAAGGCTGCTTTCTTAAGTGAATGGGGCGCTCACCTGAAGGTGGGAAATCTGCTTCAGCCCAGCACCCTCAACTCCGCCATGGAAGGCATCGAGGCGGTGATCGACTGTGCCACGGTGCGGGTGACCGATACCCTCAGCGCCCGTCAGGTGGACTGGGATGGCAAAGTTGCCCTGATCAATGCGGCACGGGCTGCCCAGGTAGGGCATTTTATCTTTTTCTCCATCATGGGCGCTCACCACGAGTATCCCAATGTGCCCCTGATGAATTTCAAGCATCACATTGAGAAGTATTTGGTTGGATCCCAGATGCCCTACACGATTTTTCGTCCAGCGGGCTTTATGCAGGGGTTGATTGGCCAGTACGCCATCCCCATCTTGGAAGAACAAATCGTCTGGGTAACCGGCGAGGGCGTGCCGACGGCCTACCTGGACACCTTGGATGCTGCCCGGTTTGCGGTGCGAGCTCTCACTGTAGAAGCTGCCAAGCAGCAAATCTTTCCCTTGGTGGGGCCCAAGGCTTGGACGGCTCGAGAAGTCATTGCCTTGTGCGAGCAGCTCTCCGGCAAAAAGGCCAAAGTCAGCACCATGCCGCTGGGATTACTGCGAGGGGCGCGCAAGGTGGCGCAGTTTTTTCAGTGGAGCTGGAACATTGCCGACCGGCTGGCGTTTGTGGAGGTGATCGCGGCCAAAGAACCCATGCACGCCGATATGACGCCTGTATGCGAAACCTTGGGGATTGAACTGGCCTCTCTGACCTCGCTTGAGGATTACCTGGCGGAGTATTTCCAGAAGATGTTGAAACGGCTTCGCGAGCTAAAGGTCAAGCAACCCAAAGTCAAGACGCCCTTCTAAGTCGTTGTTCTCAGTCTTCTCGGCAATTTCACAGCAGCTTGAGCAGCAACCTTGGGAGAAGGGGTGGACGGGGTCGTGTTTGCGTTAGCGGATGCCATAGCCCCAACTACTGGGATGAACTCCCAGACACTTTTTATTGACACTGCGCCATATTCAAGTTGGCGGAGATCAACCCGTACCATAACACAAAGCCGCTCTGTCGCGACAGCGGGCCGTAGGCCTTCGCTTTGGCGGTGCGGAGCGCTAAACCCAGTTTTCTTGATCATTCCCTGTGTCCAAACAATCGCAAATCCTTAGGTTCCCAAGGGGTTCATTTCCATCTACGCTTTAGAGAGTGAGGGGGTGACAACGACAGAGGTTATTCTGCTCCCCCTGCTTGAACTATAGATTTTTGTCTATAGTTTTTATCGGAAAGTTCAATTTTTATCTATCCTAATTTGCAGCTAAGATGCTGCTTAAGATTTTTTACAGGATCTCAGCAAGTGTTCCAGTTTGGCCAAGATCCCTGGCCGAAGGAGGATTATGAGCTTGAACGGGCTGGTCACAACTGCATGGCTGATTCCCCTCTACGCTTTGGTGGCGTGGGCGGGAGCGCTGATCTGGTCCCCAGGAATCACCCGGCGCACGGGACCACGTCCGGCAGGTTATCTGAATGCGCTCTTGACGTTGATGGCCTTCCTGCACAGCGTGGGGGCGCTGGTGGCAATTTGGGATCAGCCGGCGCAGGTCATTCGGTTGCCCTGGCTACAGGTGGGGGATCTGATGTTAGAGCTGCCGCTGCAGGTGTCATCGGTAACTCTGGGGGCCTGCGCTGTGGTGACGGGGCTGAACCTGGTGGCCCAGATCTACGGCTTTGGCTACATGGAAATGGACTGGGGCTGGGCGCGGTTTTTCTCCCTGCTGGGCCTGTTTGAGGGGGGGATGTGTGCCTTGGCTTTGTGCGACTCCCTCTTTTTCAGCTACGTGATCCTGGAGATTTTGACCCTGGGCACTTACCTGTTGGTGGGCTTTTGGTTTAACCAGTCGCTGGTGGTGACAGGGGCGCGGGATGCTTTTTTAACCAAGCGCATCGGCGACCTGTTGCTCTTGATGGGGGTAATCGCCATCTATCCCCTGACCGGCTCCTGGGAGTTTGAGGATTTGGCGGCCTGGGCAGAGGCGGTGCAGGCAGGATCTGTCACTGTGGATCCCACCCTGCTGGCCCTGGTAGGGCTGGGGTTGCTGGCCGGCCCCGTAGGCAAGTGTGCCCAATTTCCTCTGCACCTGTGGCTGGATGAGGCGATGGAAGGGCCGATCCCGGCCTCGATTTTGCGGAACGCAGTGGTGGTGGGCACGGGGGCCTGGGTGTTGATTCGCCTGCAACCCCTCTATGAGCTTTCCCCAACGGTGCTGAAGGTGATGCTGACTATCGGCAGCTTGACGGCGGTGGGGGGATCCCTGGTGGCTTTGGCCCAGATCGACGCCAAGCGGGCCCTGTCTTATCTGGTGAGCGCCTACATGGGCTTGATCTTTGTGGCGGTGGGCACCGGTCATCCCCAGCAAGCCTATGGGTTGCTGCTGACCTATGCTCCGGCCATGGCTCTGTTGGTGATGGCTCCGGGCACGGTGATCTGGAACAGCATTACCCAGGATCTGCGCTATCTAGGAGGCTTGTGGTCGCGGCGCCCTATCTCGGGGCTGTGCTTCTTGACCGGGATGGCTGGAATCATCGCTTTGCCGCCTTTCGGTTCCTTTTGGGTGCTGACGGATCTGTGGCAGCAGTTGGTGCAATCGGGGCAGGGGTTGTGGGCGGCAGTCGTGCTGGTTACCAATGCGGTGACGGCGCTGGGGCTAACGCGGGTATTTGGCCTTGTTTGGGGGGGCAAGCCGCAGCAGATGAGCGAGCGTTCGCCGGAGGTGCATTGGCCGATGATGCTGCCCATGACGGTCACGATGGGGGTGGCGCTGCACATGCCCATGATCCTGGCGACGCTGGGTCTGATTCCCGCTCTGGAAGGGATCCCTGTTGGGGTAATGACGGGATCCAGCTTGACAGGCATTGCCTTGGGAGCCTGGCTGTATCTGCGTCCGCAGCGACGACCGGTGGACTGGGCCTTCTTGGCCGACTGGCAGGATTTGTTGGCCAACGACTTCTACACCCCCAAGCTCTACCGGGCCAGTGTGGTGTTTGCGGTACGCATCATCTCTGAGGTTACAGCCTTGTTCGACCGCTATGTGGTAGACGGCTTGGTAAATTTGACCAGCTTGGCGGTATTGGCGGGTGGACAGGTTTTGAAATACACCACCTCTGGCCAGTTGCAAGCCTACGTGCTGACGATTGTGGTGGGGGTGGCCCTGCTGGGCTGGCTGATTCTCTAGGCTTGGGCAAGGTAGCGGGACGGAGTCCTTAGATAAAGAGGGAAAAGACCATGCTGAGTGCCTTGATTGTGTTGCCGATCTTGGGATCCCTGCTCCTGTTCTTAGGCTTGGGGGGGCGAAAGCTGGCGGTGGCCTTGGCCGGGATCCTGCTGGGGATCTCGCTGCTGCTGTTTGCCAACTTTGACCTGCAAGCGGAAGGGCTGCAGTGGGTGCAGCGGTGGGATTGGATCCCGGCAATTGGGCTGAGCTACTCCCTGGGCCTGGACGGGTTTTCCCTGCTGATGGTGGCTTTGAATGGGCTGCTCACGCTGATTGCGGTGCTGACAGCTGAGCCAGAGGTGAAGCGGCCCAACCTCTTATACGGCTGCATTTTGTTCATGAGCGGGTCGGTCAACGGGGCTTTTGTTGCCCAGAACCTGCTTTTGTTCTTCTTGTTTTACGAGCTGGTGCTGATCCCGATCTACCTGCTCATCTCCATTTGGGGCAGCCCCAAGCGGGATTATGCTGCCATCAAGTTTTTGATTTACACCGCCGTTTCCGCCATCTTTCTGTTGGGGGCCTTTTTGGCCATCTACTGGCTGGGGGATCCCCATAGCTTTGAGCTGCTGGAGATCCGCATCACCTCTCTCAGCCCTGTTGCCCAGACCTTGACGCTGTTGGCCTTGATCGTGGCTTTCGGCATTAAGATGCCGCTGATCCCCTTCCACACCTGGTTGCCTGATGCATACGGGGAGTCGTCGCCGCCAGTGGCCATCCTTCTGGGAGGGATCCTCTCCAAGTTAGGCACGTACGGTCTGTTTCGCTTTGGGCTGCAGTTGTTTCCCCAAGCTTGGGCCGACCTGGGCGGGATCCTAGCCTGGTGGGGAGCCATTGCCGTGTTGTCCGGGGCTTTGGCAGCCATCGCCCAAAAAGACATCAAGCGCATGGTGGCCTACAGCTCCATCGGCCATATGGGCTACATCTTGCTGGGCATGGCGGCAGCCACCCCCATTAGCCTGACCGGGGCGATGGTGCAGATGGTCTCTCACGGTCTCATCTTGGCGCTGCTGTTCGATTTGGTGGGCTTGGTGGAGCGCAAAGTGGGAACCCGCGATCTGGATGTGCTCAACGGCCTGCTCAACCCCTTGCGAGGCTTGCCCACAGTGAGCGCCCTGCTCATCTTGGGGGGGATGGCCAGCGCCGGGATCCCTGGCCTGGTGGGCTTTGTGGCGGAGTTTTTGATCTTCCAGGGCAGCTACCAAGATTTTCCTCTGCCCACTTTGATCAGCATCTGTGGCACCGGCTTGACGGCGGTGTACTTTGTGATTTTGCTGAACCGCACCTGCTTTGGCAGGTTGGACAACCGCACCGCCTACTACCCGCGCGTGCATGGCTGGGAGCGGATCCCAGGGCTGATTTTGACGGCCTTGATCGTTTGGTTTGGGATCCAGCCCATGAGCCTGGTGAAATGGCCGCAACCGTTGGCCTTTACCCTATCCACCCAGGTGGCTCAGGCCCAAACGCTTATCTTGGCATCAGCCGGTGACCTTGCCCCCATCACCCTCTCTGGAGCCGATCCAGGCAAGCGGGAAACTTCCAGGAATTGAGATCCCAGGGAATGACCTCAAGGAGCCAGAACTTTTGAAGAGTTGGAGACTTCTCATGACGACAACCCTCACAGCCCGCAAGCTGCCCCCTTCTACCCATCCTTTTGCGGATATAGTCCACCGCCTGGAGGCAGGGGGATCCATGCTGCCAGATACGCCGGAAAACCTGATGCAAATTATCGGCCTCTACAAAGCCTATGCCGTGCCAATGGATTTCTACTGGCGGGATCTGCTCTACATTGCCGAGCAGGTGTTTGTGGATCCCTTGCCTTTTTTCAAGTTCATCATTCCTGAAGAGTATCTGAAGCTGGCCAACCACTACGCGGGGGATAACGCGGATTTGCGGATTTGGCGAGGCCAGGCTACGGCCCATCCCGAGCTGCTGGAGTTTATGGAAAAGGGGGAGCTGAAGCGCAAGCTGCCCAGGATTTTGCATCACCTCTGGCATGACCGCATCAACATGGAATTTGCCGAAGAATGTATGCGGGCCATGCTCTGGCACCGGGATATGGGGGGCTTGCTGGATCCCTACATGGATTCCGAAGAATACAAGCAAAATGCCGACCGCGCCATCCGCGCCTATTGCCAGGGCAACCCCTTGTTGATGGGGCTATACAAGCTCTTCCCCGATATGTTTTTGGAGCTGTGCCGCCAGGCCACCATGTACTCGGTGTTGGGCCTGTTTTGGGAGGTGATGGCTCCGGTCTTTTTTGAGATGAGCGATCTCTACGACGAAGGCAAAATTACCAGCGTGCCGGAGGCGATGAACTTTCTGGTCAACGGGATCTTCGCCATTGCCGGACGACCCATCTACCACCGCGTGCGTATTCGGGGAGAATGGTACGATATTGTGCCCAAATCCAAAGGATTCACCTGGCTATATGAGGCTGCCTTCCCCTATGTAGAGGCCGTGTTTTATCGCACCTCTCCTTTCCGCGGCACTAAGTCCTACAACGCCCAGGCCAACGAAGTTCCCACCAACCAGTTGGACTTTCACTACGGGATCCTCTACGCCGATAAGTTTCCGGTGGGCACCGCCGGGATCCCGCCCACGCTCTTGCACCAGGATATGTACCACTTTTTGCCCCAGTATTTGGTGGAGTATTATCGCAAGCATTGCCGCGGCGAAGAGGACATGCTGATTCAATTGGGGGTTAGCTTCCAGCGCTCCATGTACAACGTCACCTCAGCCGTGATTCAGGCGGGAAGGGCCGCTTTCTTGTATCCCCTTGATGATCCAAATCCACGGCACTTGATGATGAACCGCCGTTATTTTGAGGGACAACTCAATCGCTTCACCCGACCGGAATATGGGATCCGGGAAGCAGCCCGCCTCGCCTACATTCAGGATCAGAATTATCGCTAGCCCGTGGCAACTTTAATGATCCCAAAGCCTTTCGAGCAGCAATCCAGTTAGCAACAACTTCACAGCAAAAGGATCCCGGCCATGCCCGATATTGTCGATATTGCCGTCTCTGCTGAGGGCTTTTCCACCTTGGTAACTGCCGTTAAAGCGGCAAACCTGGTGGATACTTTGAAAAGCCCCGGCCCCTTTACCGTTTTTGCCCCCACCGATGCGGCTTTTGCCAAGCTGCCCCCTGGCACCATCACCACTCTGGTGCAAAACATCCCCCAACTGACCCGCATCCTGTGTTACCACGTGGTGCCCGGTCGCCTGAAAAAGGCAGATTTGGCCAAGTACCAAAGTGTGGGCTCGGTAGAGGGATCTCCCATCGACTTGTTGATCGAAGGGGACGTTTTCGAGGTCAATAACGCCACCGTTATCCAAGCCGACATCGAAGCCGATAACGGCATCATCCACGTCATCGACACCGTCATCCTGATGCGGCCCCACTGGTTCTGGCCGATCATGAACTCCGCCTTGGCTGCCTCGGCCAGAGGATAGACAGATCTATCCTGAACCGAGCTTGGGGAAAGTGCCTGGGTGAACCCTCTCCCCCTCTCCGCAACTTTATAGGTACGGTCAGAGATTTCTGCTCCGCGTGCAGTCTACACCATCCCCCGCCCCCCACAGGGTGGGGATTTTTGTCTCTCGGTAGCAGTGATGTCGCCGTCTTTTAAACCCAGAGATGAATCCGAAGCTTGGCCTGATACGTACCTTATTTAGCCTGTTCTCTGACCGAGGAGCTTTTTTCCATGTTGTTGATCGGTTTTTCCCTTCGGCCTCGTTCAATTTTCGAGGTTTTTTGCGGCTTTTGCCTGGTTGCTGTCTTGTTTCTCAGCGGTTAAGGAAGCTTTACAAATCTCACAACCCCACTTCTACCCATTGCTAACTTTGGCCCTGGACATATTCACATTGCTCAGCCGCAGCCAGGACAATCTTTCGCCCAGGCCACAGGGCCGGTGGCCTTTGTCTTGAACATGTTGCCGAATCCAGGCAATCAGTCGGGGAATTTCCGACTGGAAGCCAACCTCACCCCTGAGCAAGTCTCCAGCTTTTTGGCCGGAGCTTACTACATCAACATTCACACGCAGGCCAACCCGCCGGGCGAGTTGCGAGCCCAGGTGGTTTTCCCTCGCTAAGGTTTGATCCAGTACCCCATCTGGGATCCCCGCAGGTGAGGGGATCCCTAATTTTTGCGGACGGATTGGCTGTTCTGTGAACTCCCCCACGGTCAGTCGTGCCGGCAGGACAGAGTTTCTGTGTAGCTCCTGGCCAGCAGCTTTCGGTAGTCCTGGAGCTGGCCTGCCAGTCCCCTTTACAGAGCGAGCTGTAGGCTTCACCTCTGGGCTAGCTGTGGAGCGCCAAGGGAATAACTACACAGGTTGTTGCCCACCTACAATGGCCCGACAGCGAATGTAGGGGCCGCCTGCATCCACCTTGGCCGGTTGACCCTTGCCGCAATGGCCGGATCCCAAGTCCCACAGGAAGTCCCGCGAGACGGCATCCACCGATTGCAGCACCTCAAAAGCATTGCCGGTGATGGTGACACCGCGCAGCAACTCCGCCAGCTTGCCATCGCGAATGCGGTAGGCCCGCTCCACGCCAAACATAAACTCGCCCGTGGAGTCCGCCTGCCCGTTCCTGGCCCCATCCAGGAAGTAGCCATCGGGAGTGCTGGCGATGATTTCCTCTAGCGTTTGGGATCCGGGTTCAATGAAGGTGTTGCGCATGCGGATCAAAGGCTCATCGGCATATTCCCAGGCGCGGGCATTGCCGGTGGGCTCTACGCCAAAGTGGGCAGCAGTTTCGCGGTTGTGGAGATAGCTGACCAGAATGCCGTTTTGGATGATGGTGGTGCTTTGGGTAGGAACGCCCTCGTCGTCCACAGGAAGGGTTCCCCCTGCCCCTGGCATAAACTCCGAATGGCCGGAGTCTTTGAGGGTAACCCAGTCGCTGGCCACCCGCTGCCCCAGCTTGCCGGCAGCCACAGAACCCGCCAGGACAAAATCCGCCTCGACCGTGTGGCCAATGGCCTCGTGCACCAACAGCCCCACGATGGAAGGCGACAGAATAACCGTGGCCCATCCCCCTTCTGCGTAGCCTGCGGACAATAAATCAACCGCGGTAGCAGCCGCCTTTTCCGCCATCTGCAAGGGATGCGAGCGGAACAGGCAATCCCATCCCCCTGTTACCCCAATGGCCTCGGAGCCACTGCTGAGCTGGCCGGCAGCTTCGGCCACCGCCTGAACTCGCAGCTCGGGGCGTACCAGACGAAAGGCCACATCCGCCCCATCGGTGGTGACGATGGCTTTTTCCTCGTAGATCTCGTTGTAGGTGCAACTGGCGGAGCTAATTTGGCGAGAGGCCTGCCGGGCCTGCGCCTCGGTTTCCAAAGCCAACTGGATCTTCGCCTCCAGCGGTTTGTTCAACACCTCCTCCACACCGGGCTCGCAGAACTCCCCTTGGGCCAGCCGCACACTGGGCAGGGATCCCAGCTTTTGTTTGCGGTAGTCGGCACTGGCTTGAGCAGCACGGCGAGCCTCAGCGATGGCCTCCCGAATAGCAGCCGGCGAGGGATCCCCGGTGGCAGCAAAGCCCCAAGTGCCGGCCTCCAACACCCGCACCCCCACTCCGGAACGGCGACGAACCGCGGTGCGCTCAAGGCGGCCCTTCTCGGCAGTGACGCTGCGGAACACCTTGCTGTGGTAGCGCAGTTCCACAAAGCCAGAGCAGTCCCGAAGGATGTCGCGCAGAAGGTCTCGCATAGCAACAGGGAGATGGGTGTAGTCCTCAGTCCAGCATAGCCCGATCCTGGAAAGTCGATGAGCTGCCACGCCGAGTAAACTACCCGGCACCCGCGCTATGCGCAGGGTGCGGGCTTTATCCCAATCCCTAGCTGACCCAGAGGACAGCTAAGTTTCGGAATTTCAGGCGAGTTTACAGTCGCCCCAAGGAGAGAGATCACCTGAGCAGCGTT
>NZ_JANSIG010000089.1:0-12119 GCF_047461975.1 Synechococcus sp. R55.3
CTGGTAGAGCAGAACAGGCTCAGGGCTACTGAAAGCCCGCTCCGTACCGCTTAGCGGTCGGAGCCGGGTAGTTTACTGCTGCCTATCCATTACGCCCAAGTCTGGTCACTCTTGAGGGTAATGGGGGAGCAACAACTTATTATTGTTATTGGAATTGATTGGATTCACGGGATCCCAGCCAACCGGCGGGCCACCAGGGTGGGAAGCCAAGCCAAAGGGATCCCTTCCAGGGCTTCTGCTGCAAAAGCGCAGGTGAGAAGTTGCCTGGCCTCAGCTTGGGGAATACCCCGGCTTTGCAGATAAAAGATCTCTTCCGCCTCCAGTTGGCTGACGGTGGCCCCGTGGGCACACTTGACGTTGTCGGCAAAGATCTCCAGTTGTGGCTGGGTGTTGACCCGCGCTTTGGGGCCTAGGAGCAGGTTGCGGTTGGTCTGGGCGGCGTCCGTCAGTTGGGCCTCTCGGCTCACCAGAATCCGTCCGCTGAAGACCGCATGGGCCGTCTCGTCCACAATGCACTTGTGCAATTGGCGGCTGCTGCCGTGGGGGGCCTGATGCACCAGGCGGGAGTGGGTGTCGCTGTGCTGGGATCCCTTCAGCAGCGTTAGCCCCTGCAGTTGGGTGTGGGCCTGGGCTCCGGCTTGGGTGATCTCCAGGTTGTGGCGAGAAAACTGGGATCCCCACTGAATCGCCTGGAGGCGGTAGTGGCTGTCGCAGCTTTGGCGCACGGCGGTCTTGTTGATGTGGAAGGCTGGGGATCCCTGCCTTTGCAAAATCACATGGTGCAAACGAGATCCCTCTGCCAGGGCGATCTCCGTAACCGCGTTGCCAAAGGGGATCCCGGATCCCAGGGATACATGATCTTCGATCAGCGTGAGGGAGCTGTGGGCTTGCAAAGACAGCAGGCAGCGGGGCTGGGCCAAAACGGCCTCTCCCTCAGGAGCCACCGTTATGAACAGCAGGTGCAGCGGTGACGGAACTTCCTGGCCGGGCTGTAGGCCAATCTGGATCCCATCTCCCAGATGAGCGGTGTTGAGGGCCGTAAACACATCCGTCTTGGCCAGGGTTTGCAGCAACTCCCCTGGGGCTTGGGCTAAAGGGATCACCTGCAAAGCGGTGGGCAGGCCGCTCAAATCAGAAAGCTGGGGGGCAAAGTAGCCGTTGACGAACACGGCGCGGCTATAGCTGGCTTCCGGCCAAAGCCAAGGTTCTAGGGTTGCCGCATCCAGAGACGGATCCCCCGCGGCAGCCAGGCGAAACTTGTGGGCCAGCAGTGGCGAGAGATCGCTGTATTTCCAATCCTCTTCCCGTGGGGTCGGGATCCCCAGTTCGGCCAATTGGGCGCGGGCCTGCTGCCTAAGGGTGGTGTAGGGATCCTGCCTTTCGGGGATTTGGCCGAGGATGTGCTCCAGGAATAGGCGGCTCTCTGGGGCGAAAGGTTTGGGCAAGGTGGCGCTCATCCCTCTTCCTCCCGCCGGGATGTTGCGGCTGCTGATTCTTGGCCCAACTGAGTTTTGATCCAGTCGTAGCCCCGTTCTTCCAGCTCCAGCGCCAAGGTCTTGTCCCCGCTGATGACAATACGCCCCCCTTCCATCACATGCACGTGGTCGGGGGTTACATAGTCCAGCAAGCGTTGGTAGTGGGTGATCAAGAGCATGGCATTCTCAGGGCCGGCCAGTCGGTTGATGCCGTGGGCCACAATGCGCAGCGCGTCGATATCCAGACCGGAATCCGTCTCGTCCAAAATGGCCAGCGTAGGCTCCAACACCGCCATTTGCAGGATCTCGTTGCGCTTTTTCTCGCCGCCGGAAAAGCCCTCATTCACAGAGCGCTCCAAAAAAACGGGATCCATTTTGACAATATCCAACTTTTCCCGTACCAGGTCGTCAAAATCCAGAGCATCCAGTTCCGGCTGATCCCGATATTTCTGGCGAGCGTTGTAGGCGGCGCGCAGGAAATCCAAGTTGCTCACCCCTGGGATTTCGATGGGGTATTGAAATGCCAAAAAGATCCCTGCCCAAGCCCTCTCTTCTGGCTCCATCTCCAAGAGATTTTTTCCCAGGTAGAGGATCTCGCCCCCCGTCACCCTGTAGTCAGGGTGGCCGGCTAAGATCTTGGAAAAAGTGCTTTTTCCAGAGCCATTGGGGCCCATGATGGCGTGGATTTCTCCGGCGCGAATTTCCAGGCTCAACCCCTTGAGAATGGGGGTGCCGTCGATCTCGGCGCTGAGATCTCGAACGGATAAGATGACAGGGCTGTTTTCACGGATCATGGCTAGACTCTAGGGTTGACACCGAAGGGCAGGAGCTGAAAAGTTAAGGGATCCCTAAACCAGGTTTGGATTTTGGGCCTAAGGATCCCCTATAGCTCTATTGGGAGTGGCGATTGAGGATATCCCGGATCTCTGTCAGCAAAACCACTTCTGGTGGGGGCAATGTGGGAGGAGATTCTTCCTCCTTTCGCTGTAGGGTGTTGATCGCCTTCACCAGTAAGAAGATGGCAAAAGCGATAATCACAAAATCAAACACAGCTTGCAGAAAGCTACCGTAGTTAATCGTAACTGGGTCTTCAGGACTTCCACCGATTTCCCAGGCCAAGTGCTGGAAGTTCACTCCACCAATAATCAAGCCTAAAACCGGAGTAAATAGATCTGCTACGAAAGAAGTCACGATCTTCCCAAAAGCACCTCCAATAACAACGCCAACAGCCAAATCTAAGGCATTGCCCCGGCTAATAAAGTTTTTGAACTCCTCCAGAAATGCCCGCATAGGGAACTTCTCCTGCCTAGCCTTTATAGTTCAAAACCTCTCTGCCTTGGGAGTCACCCCTCTCCTGAAATCCCACTGATGTCAGTAGCCTCTCCCCAGCTGCTTAGCTTCACGTCGGGAACAATCCCCTAGCCGACGGATCCCTCTAACTTCAGGCTCAGCAACCGATCGGCTTCTACGGCAAACTCCATCGGCAATTGGTTGAACACCTCTCGGCAGAAGCCGCTGATGATCATGGACACGGCATCTTCCATGCCGATCCCGCGCGACTGGAAATAGAACAATTGCTCCTCTCCAATCTTGGAGGTGGAAGCTTCGTGCTCCACTTTGGCGGTGTTGTTTTGCACCTCAATATAGGGGAAGGTGTTGGCGCTGCACTGATCCCCAATCAACATGGAATCGCACTGGGAAAAGTTGCGGGCACCTTCCGCTTTCGGCCCGATTTTGACCAGGCCGCGGTAGCTGTTTTTGGAGTGCCCAGCCGAGATCCCTTTGGAGATAATTTTGCTGCGGGTGTTGCGGCCCACGTGAATCATCTTGGTGCCGGTATCGGCCTGCTGGTAGTGGTTGGTGAGGGCAACCGAGTAAAATTCGCCCACCGAGTTTTCCCCCACCAGCACACAGCTGGGGTACTTCCAGGTGATGGCGGAGCCGGTCTCCACTTGCGTCCAGGAGATCTTGGAGTTTGCCCCCTGACACAGGCCGCGCTTGGTTACAAAGTTATAAATGCCCCCTTTGCCGTTTTCGTCGCCGGCATACCAGTTCTGTACCGTCGAGTACTTGATCTCGGCATTGTCTAGGGCGATCAGCTCCACCACCGCCGCATGCAGTTGGTTGGTGTCGAACATGGGGGCAGTACACCCTTCCAAGTAGCTGACGTAGGATCCCTCGTCGGCAATGATCAGGGTGCGCTCAAACTGGCCCGATTCGCCGTTGTTGATGCGGAAATAGGTGGAGAGCTCCATCGGGCAGCGCACCCCTTTGGGCACATAGACAAAGGAGCCATCGCTAAACACCGCCGAGTTCAGCGCCGCGTAGTAGTTATCGGCAATGGGAACCACACTGCCCAAGTACTTGCGCACCAGCTCCGGATACTCCCGCAGCGCCTCTGACATGGAGCAGAAAATCACGCCTTCCTTGGCCAGCTTTTCCCGGAAGGTGGTGGCTACCGAAACGCTGTCGAAGATGGCATCCACCGCCACATTGGCCAGCCGCTTCTGTTCAGACAAGGGGATCCCCAATTTCTCGAAGGTCTCCAACAGCACCGGATCCACTTCGTCCAGGCTCTTTTTCTTGGGCTGCACCTTGGGGGCCGAGTAGTAGACAATGTTTTGGTAGTCAATGGGCGGGTAGCTGACGTTGGGCCAGGTGGGCTCGCTCATCTTCAGCCACTGGCGGTAGGCCCGCAGCCGGAACTCTAGCATAAAGTCCGGCTCCCCTTTCTTGGCCCAGATCTGCCGAATCACCTCTTCGTTCAAGCCTTTGCCAATCGACTCAGAGGGGATGTCGGTTACAAAGCCGTACTTGTAGGGCTGGTTGACCAGGGCGCGGACACTTGTAGACATGGATGGCTCTCAGAGAGTGACAGGGTAGAAACGCGACCAAGCTAGATGGCCAAATAAAACAACAGAGTTGTTGTTTAACTGATCCTCAGGTTACTTTAGCAATGATCCCGTTGTCAAAATAGCAGAGAGCTGTGCTGGCAGCGGCAGCCGATTAACCCAGTCTAACCAGGAGGGCGAGGGTGGACAGCACGCGCAAGATCACCGGGCAGGTCGCTCAACCCGCTTCGAGTAAGCAGGCCATCTTGGTCTACCTGCGCAAGGCGGGGCAGGCCAACGCCCAAACGCTGGCAGAGCACCTGCGCATTTCTCCCCAGGCCATCCGCCGCCACCTCAAGGATCTGGAGGCAGAGGGGTTGATCCAACATATCGCTCAACCCAATGGCCTAGGCCGCCCCCAGCATCTCTATCAGCTCAGTCCCTTGGGAGAAGAGCAATTTCCCGCCAGCTACGATGAGTTTGCCCTTGGTCTGCTCAACACCCTGGCCGAAACTCTGGGATCCGAGCAGATGGGATCCCTTCTCCACCACCAGTGGCAGCGCAAAGCCCGGGAGTATCAGGCCCAGCTGGGATCCGGATCCCTGCGGGAGCGGCTGGAGCGTTTGGTGCAGTTGCGCCAGGCAGAGGGTTACATGGCGGAGTACTACCCCTATCCTGCCGACCTGACTGTGCCGATGGCAGCAGAGGGATCCGAGTATTACGTCGAGCAGTATGTGTTGGTTGAGCACAATTGCGCCATTGCCCAGATTGCCCACACCTTTCCCAGCGTCTGCGGCCACGAGCTGGAGATGTTTGCTGCCGCCTTGCCCGATTGCCGAGTAGAGCGCATCACCTGGCAGGTGCAGGGAGAACACCCCTGCGGCTACTGGATTGCCAAGCCGGCGGCTCGGTCGGCTTAAGACTTCCCGCTGGTCTCTCCGCCAGGAAACCGGATCCCTGAGGTGTCAAACGAGGTTTTTTCGGGTATAGTTATCTCGTACAGGTTTTAAGTTTGCTCTCCGCATGGTCTGGCGCGCTTCCTTTTTTGGCTACTTTACCTTTCCCTGGCAACGACCAGGGCGGAAGGGTGGCGCGTAAACTAAAGACCTAGGTTTACCCGAGTCAGTCCTGAAGCCCTGAGCCCAGCGCCAGGGCTTTTTTGATGGCTCGACGACCCCATCCACCCACTTGCACACTAAGGACAGTTCCATGCCCCCCCAAACCGACAATTGCAACATCCAAGAGGTGACTCCCTTGATTGCCCCTGCTGCTGTCAAGGCCAAGCTGCCCCTTACGGAAACGGCAGCGCAAGTGGTGCTCTCCACTCGGCAAGCCATCCGCGACATCATCCACGGACGGGATCTCCATCGCTTGGTGGTGATCGTCGGCCCCTGTTCCATCCACGATCCCGCAGCGGCTCTGGAGTATGCCCATCGCCTCAAGCGGGTGGCCGACCAAACTCGGGAGCACCTGGTGATCGTTATGCGCACGTATTTTGAGAAACCCCGCACCACGGTGGGCTGGAAGGGCCTGATCAACGATCCCCACCTGGATGGTTCGTGCGACATTGCCACCGGCTTGCAACTGGCCCGTTCCATTCTCCTGCAGATCAACGAGCTGGGCCTGGCCTGTGCTACCGAGATGCTGGATCCGGTGACCCCTCAATACACGGCGGATCTGGTGAGCTGGGCGGCCATTGGCGCCAGAACCATCGAAAGCCAAACTCACCGGGAAATGGCCAGCGGTCTCTCCATGCCTGTGGGCTTCAAAAACGGCACCGATGGACGGCTGGAAATCGCTCTCAATGCCATCCTCTCCGCCAGCCATCCCCACAGTTTCTTGGGCATTGGCCAAGATGGCATGACGGCTTTGGTAAAAACCACCGGCAACCCGGATCGACACATTGTGTTGCGGGGGGGAGGGGGCAAGACCAACTACGGCCCGGAAGATGTGGCGCGGGCAGCACTGCTGATGAAGGATCAAGGGATCCCTCGCTCGGTGATGGTGGACTGCTCCCATGACAACTCCCACAAAAATTACCGCAACCAGGGATCCGTCTGTCGGGCGGTGCTACAGCAGTACCAGGCGGGGCAGCGGGCTTTGATGGGACTGATGCTGGAGAGCAACCTCTATCCGGGCAAGCAAACCTGGCATGAGGGGGCACCGCTCCAGTACGGGGTTTCCATCACCGATGGCTGCATCGGCTGGGAAGAGACGGAAGATCTGTTGCGGGAGATGGCGGCGACCGTAGAGGGAAGAGCGTTGGCCCTCAGCCGCTGAGGGACGGGGATCCCGGAGTTTGTTAAAGAATCAAAAAGGAAATGGGGACAAGGGGCAGCCTGCTCCTAGGGTCGAGCCAAGGTTTCGTTGTTTCGCCAGGCCCTGCGGGATAGGGTCTCCAGGTCGAGCTGGGAGGTTGTGATGGAGCTACAGATCCCCACCAGTGTTAGCAGCGACGGTCAGCAGCCCTATCCGGATCCCGATCGGATCCCTCGGCGACCCCCCGAGCAGTTGCGAGATCGGCTGATCGTCTCCGGCCTGCGCTACTACGGTTATACCGGTTTTGATGAGGCGGAACGGGCTTTGGGGCAATGGTTTGAGGTGGATTTCGAGTTGTGGGCGGATCTGCGCCCGGCTGCTCTCAGCGGCCAACTGTGTGATAGCCTCGACTACCGTTCTGCAGTGGCCGGGATTGCGGAACTGGTGAAAAGCAATCAGTTTGTGCTGATCGAGAGCTTGGCGGAGGCGATTGCCGAAATGGTGCTGCGGGAGACAGGGGCCAGCAAAGCTAAGATCCGATTGACCAAGTGTCATCCCCCGATCCCGGAGCTGACGGGGCGGGTTACTGTGGAGATCGTTCGTCCCTAAAACTTCTCTTAGCCCTTTTCTACCGACCTTGTGCTTGTTCTAGAACTCGCCTCTCCTACCTCTAAGGACTGGATCGACCAGGCCATCCGGCACATCGATCTGGTCTTGCTAGACCACGCCAACTGTGAGAAAAAAGCAGCGGGCAACGCCCTCAGTCTGCTCTTTCGCTACCCGGCTAACGGGCGTTTGGTGGAAACCCTCTCGCCGCTGGCGCGGGAGGAGCTGCAGCATTTTGAGCGGGTGCATCGCCACCTGCAACGGCTGGGGATCCCCATCAAGCCCTTGTCGGCTGCGCCCTATGCCGGTCGTCTGAACCAACACCTGCGCCGCTCCGAGCCGGAGCATCTGTTGGATACCCTGCTGGTGGCAGCCATTATCGAGGCCCGCAGCCACGAACGCTTGGGCCTGTTGGGGATCCACGCGCCCGACCCAGAGCTGCGGCAGTTTTATCTCTGGCTGGCGGCTGCGGAGGAGCGCCATTGGCAGCTTTATTTGGATTTGGCGTTGGAGCAGTTTCCCGCCGATCAGGTGCAGGAGCGGCTCGATACTCTACTCCAGGTGGAGGCCGAGATCTTGTCTTCCCTTCACCCCGAACCCCGTGTTCACAGCTAGCCCCACTCCGTTTCCCCCCGCGGTGCAGCTCCCATGTTCCAAGCGACGCGGCAGTGGTTGGCCTTCTGGTATACAACGGTTACGGCAGTGTTGCTGCTGTTGTTTGCCGGCAGCTTCTATTGGTACGTGCAGTCAACCCTGATCGAGCGGGTGGACGATACCCTTGGCCATGTGGTGGAGATTGTCGAGCGGTCTTTGGTGGTGGATGAGAGCCTCTTGGATCCGCAGCAGGCCCGCCGCAGCTTAGAGGCCAGCTTTCGGGATGATCCCAGCACCCTAGAGGACGATCACATCGACTTGGAGTGGTTCGGCCCTCAGGGAACGCTCATCTGGTCCACGGTACCCGGCGGGATCCCTGCCCCCCTGTTGACCGAGGGATCCCTGCACACTGCCCGTATCGCCCCTGGGTATTGGCTGCGCCAGTTCACCGAGCCGATTGTGGCCGGTGGGAAGCTGCTGGGCTATCTGCGGGTCAGCCATCCTTGGTTTGAGGTGAGCAAGCCAACGCGACAGTTGATCCGGGATCTTTCCCTGTGGGTGGTGGCCGGTTTGACGGGTGTGGGGGCCATTGGCTGGATGCTCTCCGGCCTGGCCATGCAGCCCATCCGGCAGTCTTATCAGCAGCTCAAGCAATTTACCGCCGATGCCTCCCACGAGCTGCGCAGCCCCTTGGCCAGCATCCAAACCGCGGTACAGGTGGCTTTGGCAGATTCCCAATTGGATGCCGACACCCGTCAGCGCTGGCAGATGGTGGAGCGGCTGTGTTTGCGGCTGGGTCGCCTGGTGGATGACCTGCTGTTTCTGGCCCGCCACGACAGCGGTATGGTGCCTTTCCAACCCCGTTGCTGTGCGCTGGATGCTCTGCTGCTGCAGGTGGTGGAGGAGCTGCAGGGCCTGGCCAACCAAAAACAGATCCGCTTGAAGCTGGAGATTGCTGCCCCTGAGAGCGGGACGGAACCTTCTCCCGCCCAAGTGGATCCCTTCGGTTTTTGGGGAGATGAAGATCAATTGGCCCGCCTGTTCACCAACCTGATTGAAAACGCCCTTCTCCACACTCCCCCGCAAGGAGAGGTGCAGGTGAGGCTGGAACAACGGCTGCGCTCCGGATCCCCAGAGCTGGTGGTGCGGGTACAAGATACCGGGCCAGGGATCCCCCCCCAGGCTCTGCCCCATGTGTTCGATCGCTTTTATCGAGCAGATCCGGCTCGCAGCGGGGATCCCGGTCGCCTCTCAGGGTCAGGTTTGGGGCTGGCAATTGTCAGAAGCATTGCCCAGCAGCATCAAGGTCAAGTGCAGGTGGAGAGTAAGCTGGGCCAGGGATCCAGCTTTGAGGTCATTTTGCCGCAGCGACAGTTGGAAATCTGTACCCCAGAGAGGGTCTGAAAGTGCTCTGGAAAACAGACAGTCCTCAGTCAATATGCTAGCTTTAAGCCGAAAATTGACTTGGTTTTTATTCAGAACCGTATTGGCCCGGTTGAACTGAATTTCTGGGTGTCAAAGACCTTCTCTTAACCTTTGCTTTCCAGATTTAAGAATCTCTCTTTTTCCCCGATAAAACGGCAGAGATGGGATCGGATCCCAGGCTCTTGCCCTTCTCAGCCGGCTGCTGAGCTGTTGATTGGGTGATGAGTGAGTGCAGTCCGCCCGCGCAGCCCCACAATTTCCCATTGAATCCTGTGCCAGGAAAACGTTATGTATCGCTTCCAGGTTCGTGCCATCACCCAGCCGGGCGAGAGAATTGCCTTGGTGGGATCCAGCGCAAAATTGGGCTCCTGGGATCCCTGCCATTGCATTTGGCTGCAAACGGATCCGACTCGCTATCCGCTGTGGTGGGTAGAGTTGCCGTTGAGCCCGGCAGATGGCGCGCCCGGCCCGCTGTTACCCTACAGTGGATGTTTAAAAGAAACTCCTCGAGTGGAGTACCGATATCTGCGCGTGCAAGCCGGTGGCGAAGTGATTTGGGAATCCACCGCTGTCAATCGCTGGGTGCCCCTTGAACCAGAACCTTTACCGGCAGTTTTGATTGTCGAGGATGGAGAGTTTGGCCAGATCCCTGCCTATCCTTACGGCTATTTTGCCGATCCCATTCCTGAGGTCGAACCGGAAAATCCGCAAGGGCTAAAAGTCGTCATTTTGGGCAGCTCCGTTGCCCTGGGGTGCAGCGCTTGGCTGTTGCGAGGTTGGGCTTGGCTGTTGCAGAAAGCTCTGCAAGAACGCTATGGCCATCAAGTGCGAAATCTCTCTGAACTGGGGGCAAACGTCAGCCGAACTCTGTTGCGGTTTGAACAGGTAGTGATCCCTGAACGTCCTGATGTCGTTATTGTTGCCCTGTCCTTGGGAAATGAAGGCTTGGTATCGGCCTTGCCCCAGCATCGCCGCGCCCTGCAGAGGCGGTTTGAAAACGGCCTGCAGCGGCTAATTCAGCGAATTCAAGACATTGGAGCCTTGCCAGTTCTGGGAGGGGTTTATCCCCATGCAAACTACGGCCCAGAACAGCATCTTCTTTTGCAAGAAACTCAGCAAAGAATGCTCAGCTGGGGATGCCCTGTGTTCAATTGGCTGCCTCATTTGGAAGATGGACAGGGCCGCTGGAAACCAGACCTTGCTTTTGACCCAGCTCACCCCAATTCCAAGGGTCATCAGGTCATGTTTGAGGCCATCGATCTCTCTCTTCTGGATCCCAGCCAAGTTAGCTCGGCTCGTGGCAAGCTCCCTCAACCCATTGGGGAGCAGGTCATTTTTGAAGAGGAGCATGGTTTTTGGGTAACCGTAGAGACGGGCAAAAATCAATTTCGCATCGTGAATGTAACTCCCTATCCCTATACCATCACGCCCACTTGGCAGCCTTTGCAAGCCGCTTTCCAAAAAGCACGTCTACAACCGGGTCTGTATGTTGGCAGAAGCGATGAAAGGATAGGGGATGCGACCCTATATTCACTTTCCATACGAGAAGATGGTTCAGTGCAAACAACCCTCTCCATTCCTGCGGATGCCGATCTTGTCTTCTCCCCAGTAGCCCAGTTCTTTTCCTCAGCAGCAGTAGAAACGATCTTCGAGGATGGATCGTTGATCCTTCTCAAGCTCAGTGGATCCTCAGAAGGCTCTTCTGATCCCATACCTCGCCTGTGCGTGATCAACCAGAGCAATCACGAGTACAACATCCACCCCATGTGGAAGGAAGTGCGGGCTGCTCTCAAAGCCATGCCGATGGGTGTTTACGAAGATCCGAGCCACCGGGAAGCTCTCTTCCGCACCTTGATGATCGGGGAAGGCGGCCTCGAAAGCCGGGTAAAGACTGCTCCCGAATCGGTCATGCTGCTGGAATACACCTGCAAATTATCGGATATTCATCGTGTTGCCATTGTGCCGTTAGGGGATCGCTGCGCGGTGCGAATGCTGCTCTACAAGTTGGAATATGACGGGCCTGCCTTTCCTTTTGATTTGACACGCACCAGCAATTTGGCTGATGTGGCCGATATGATCCACAACGAGTTTCAGGGCATGTGGGATCCGCAATATTTGCACTACAGTCCTGAAGATCGGCGAATTTACCACAGCAAGTGGACGGGCCTCTCCTTTGGCCATGAGGTGGAAGAGGGGGAGGATCCACTTCAGAATATGGATCCCATCTATGAGCGAATGCGAACTCGCTACGCTGCTCGCGCCAAGCGCTTTATGCATGTTTTGGAAAAAGCTGATAAAGTCTTGTTTGTGCGCACAGGAGGTTGCCGGCGAGAGGCCGTTACTGACTTGATGGATAAGCTATCGGCCAAGCGCAGGGGTAAGCCTTTTCTGTTGCTGATTATTTCCCCTCAGTCTTCTGATGAATTTGCCGAGATCCCCAATGTTATTCATTATGAGATGGAGTTGAATCCCGACCGCATGTGCGCAGATCCTGAGCATTGGAAGTACTGCACAGGGCTGATGAGGGATATTCTCCATTCTTTGGGGGTCTCTACCCGAAATCTCTTTTGGTGCCCCCCACAACTATAGGTGTTCTAAGTAAGTTTAAGAGATTGTCCCTCACACCCAACCCTCTTTCCAAAATCAGGAGAGAGGAGCTTGATCTCTGCGAGCTGCTTCACTGTGATCCGGAAGAATGGCTGCTGCTGTAGCCATCAAAAATTACGGTCATTCCGATTCAAGCCAGGACACTGCAGCCGCACCTAAAGCGTTGGTCGCGTCTTCGCGTCAGCATTGCGGAGCAATAATGCACTAAGCCAGAAGGCTTTATCTCAGTAGCCCAGGCGTCTCACCCTAGGTTGTGTTGATCTTTCATTTGAGCCAAAAGAGAGCACTGACGAGATAGAGAAAACTCAAGAAGTTCCTGGCC
>NZ_JANSIG010000090.1:0-11817 GCF_047461975.1 Synechococcus sp. R55.3
GGGTGGAGAGGGGCACGGGGTTTGCTGCGCAGGGGCATGTTGGCTTCTTCAGGGGTGCGGTTGCCCTTGCGTTGATTGCAGCGTTCGCAAGCCGTCACCACATTGTCCCAACTGTGGGATCCCCCTTTGGAGAGGGGCACGACATGATCCAAGGTCAGATTGTGGGTGCTGCCACAATACTGGCAGGTGTGGTGATCCCGCCGCAAAACCTCCCGCCGATTCACAGGGGGCACGCGCCAAGCGCGCTCTTTGCCCTTGATGGTCAGGCGAATATGTTCGGGCACCTCGATGACCTGGTTGGGGGAGCGCACCTTCCACACCGGCACATTCATCATCGAGAGCGGTTCGGCTTTGCCTGTTAGCAGCAGCACGATTGCCCGCTTGATATTGACCCGGCTGATGGGCAAATAGTTTTGGGAAAAGACAACGATCGACTGTTCCAGAAGGTGGGTAGCGGCAGTCATGGCTCAGCTCTTCCTTTTGCCGCCATTCTCCTGAGGAATCTTGCGAATGGCAAGCTTTTCCCCACCGCCATCGACACCGGCAGCGCTCAGACATTCAAGAGTTTCTTACGATCGCCAGCCAGACAGATGGGCTAGTATCCGGGTGATGGTTGGATCCCGTACCGCCCATGACTTACCCGCTGCACGTCGCCCTGGTTTGGCACCAACACCAACCCCTCTACAAAAGTCCGGTGGCGGGTAAATATCGCATGCCTTGGGTGCGCCTACACGGGATCAAAGATTACCTGGACTTGGTGTTGCTGTTGGAGCGCTATCCCCGCCTGCACCAAACGGTCAACTTGGTGCCCTCCCTGATTGTGCAAATCGAAGAGTACGTAGCCGGCTCGGCTTTTGATCCTTACCTGGAACTGACCTTATCCCCTGTCGAAAAGCTCAGCCCCGATCAACTGCGCTTTGTGGTCGAGCGTTTTTTCGACAGCCACTACCCCACCATGATCGAGCCCTACCCCCGTTACCGGCAGCTCTACAACCAACGGGAATCTCAGGGGGTGAACTGGTGTCTGCAGTACTGGACTCCGCAGGACTTCAGCGATCTGCTGGCCTGGCACAACCTGTCTTGGTTTGATCCCCTCTTTCAGGAGGATCCTGAGATCGAGGGCTGGATTAAGATGGGATCCGGTTTTACCCTGGCGGATCGGCAGCGGATCTACGCCAAGCAACAACAGATCCTCGGCGCTATCCTGCCCCAGCACGCCAAACTGCAGAGCAGCGGCCAACTGGAGCTGACCACCAGCCCCTATACCCACCCCATCTTGCCCCTGTTGGTGAGCGAGCGCTCGGCGCGGGTGGCTCGGCCAGGGTTGCCCTTACCTCGCTACCCCTTTCACTGGGAGCAGGATGTCCACAGCCAACTGGAGCGGGCTAAGCAGATCTATCGGGAGCGCTTTGGCCGCGAGCCGCGGGGCCTGTGGCCTTCCGAGCAATCCGTAAGCCCTGCCATCGTGCCGATTGTGCAAAAACAGGGCTTTGAGTGGATCATCTCCGACGAAGGGGTTTTGGGGTGGAGCCTGGGCCAGCCTTTTCATCGCGATGGGCAGGGCCACATTCTGGAGCCGGAGAAGCTCTACCGCCCCTACCGCCTGGAAACCGAGCGGGGGGATTTGGCGATTGTCTTTCGGGATCACCGCCTTTCGGATTTGATTGGCTTCAGCTACAGCGCCATGCCCGCCGATGCTGCCGCCAAAGATCTCATCGGCCATCTGGAGAGCATCCGCAACCGCCTGCCCCAGGAGCAGCCCTGGCTGGTGACCATCGCTCTGGATGGGGAAAACTGCTGGGAGTACTACCCCCAAGATGGCCGGCCCTTCTTGGAAAACCTCTATACCCGCCTCAGCCAGCACTCCTCCCTGCGGCTGGTGACCGTTTCGGAGTTTCTGGATCAGTTTCCGCCCACCGAGTTTTTGCCGGCAGAGCAACTTCACAGCGGCTCCTGGATCGAGGCAGATTTCACCACCTGGATTGGGGATCCGGTGAAAAACCGCGCTTGGGAGCTCTTGGCTCAGGCCCGCCAGGTGATTCAGGATCATCCCCGCGCCAATCCCCAAGCCTGGGAAGCCCTCTGGGCCGCCGAGGGATCCGATTGGTTCTGGTGGTTTGGGGCAGGCCACTCCTCCGCCCATGATGCCGTTTTCGACCAGTTGTTTCGGGAGCACCTGCAGGCGCTCTACACTGCTTTGGGAGAGGCGGTGCCGACCGTGCTGCAATTTCCCCTGGAGGATCATGACGGCCTAGGGGATCGTCTGCCGCAGGGGTTTATCCACCCGGCCATCAACGGTCGTCCGGCAGAACGGGAGTGGAGCCAAGCGGGGCGGGTGGAGATTGGAGCGGCCCGAGGCACCATGCACCGCAACAGCGCCGTTCGCCGCCTCTGGTACGGGTTTGATCACTTCAACCTCTATCTGCGGCTGGATTTTAACTCGGTGGTGCAGCGGCCCAGGCAATTGCTGGTGCTGTGGTTCTATCCCAACCGCGTCACCGTCAACAGCCCCATTCCCCTGCAGGGATTGCCGGCAGAAGCCCCTCTCAACTACCACTACCGCCACCTGTTGCGGTTGTCACTGCCGCCTCCCGGCACCGGCCAGCATCCGGCAGAGGTGCAAGCCCAGCTCTTGCAGGCAGGGGAGTACCACACCTGGCACGCCATCGGCCATCAAGTGAAGGCGGTGGTGGATGCCTGTTTGGAGGTGGCCATCCCCTGGAGCAATTTGGGCGCCCAGCCGGGTCAGGAGCTGCAATTTGTCATCCTGGCCGCGGATGGCGAGACCTTTCAGGAAGGGATCCCGCCCAAGGCCACCATTGCCCTGCGCAGACCCTGAGAGTGATGACCAGCAGAGCTTCAAGTTATGTCGCGCGATCTCTATCCCCCCATCGAGCCCTACGATCAAGGTTTTCTGGCGGTTTCCTCCCTCCACACCCTGTACTACGAGCAGTGCGGCAACCCGGCAGGCAAGCCGGTGGTGTTTTTGCACGGGGGGCCTGGAGGCGGGATCGATCCCATCTACCGGCAGTATTTCGATCCCAGCCGCTGGCGGGTGGTGCTGTTCGATCAGCGGGGCTGCGGGAAAAGTCGCCCCTATGCCGAGCTGCGGGAGAACACCACCTGGGATCTGGTGGCGGATATCGAGAAGTTGCGCCAGCATCTGGGCATTGATCGCTGGTTTGTGTTCGGGGGCAGCTGGGGCAGTGCCCTTGCCCTGGCCTATGGGCAAACCCACCCCCAATCCTGCCTAGGGTTTGTCTTGCGGGGCATTTTTCTCTTGCGCCCTTTTGAGCTCCGCTGGTTTTACCAGTCGGGGGCCGGCTACTTTTTCCCCGACGCTTGGGAACATTACCTGGAGCCGATCCCCCCCGAAGAGCGGGATGACCTGCTGGCAGCCTACCACCGCCGCCTCAACGACCCAGATCCCCAGGTACGGCTGAGGGCAGCTCGCGCCTGGTCTGTTTGGGAGGCCAGCACCAGCAAGTTGATCCCCAGCCCAGAGCTCATCGAGCGCTTTGGTCGGGGAGAGTTTGCCGAGGCCTTTGCCCGCATTGAGTGCCATTACTTTGTCCACGGCGGTTTTTTGGATCCGGAGGATCAGCTCCTCAGGGGGGTGGGACGGCTGCGGCATCTGCCGGCGGTGATCGTCCAGGGGCGCTACGACGTGGTGTGCCCGCCCATCTCTGCTTGGGAGCTGCATCAGGCTTGGCCAGAAGCAGAGTTTCGGATGATCCCCGATGCTGGCCATTCCATCACCGAGCCCGGAATCCGCACCGCCCTCCTGGAAGCCACCGATCGCTTTGCCGGTTTGTGAGCCCCGCCGAGCCAACCCAGTGCTGCCAGGGATCCCAAGACCTTGAAGAATTGCTACAGGAAGGCCGGCAAAACCTTGGGATCCAGCCCAGAAGCACGGCCAAGCCTATCGACAGTTGGCGATTTTGGGTTTATCACTGAGGGAGGGGCGGTGCAAGCTGCCCACACCTGGCTGGTGCATCCACCCAAGTGCTTCGCGGATTCAAGCTCATTTCTACTTCACCGTTTCCAGGGTCGAACCATGCAGAAACCAACCCATCTGTTCAAGCTTGCCCTAGCCCTGCCCATCTCCTTCTTGCTGGCAGATGCAGTTGTGGCCTACCCCTGCGACTCGGTTGGGGGTGAAGCTTACAACCACCACGGTTCCACGGTTCAGGTCAGCAGCGACGCCAACAGCTTCGGGGTCCAGTGGTCGCCTGCCTCCTCTGCTGTCGGCAACGGCTTCATTGGAGTTGCCATTGAAACGGTGAACGGCGAGCAGGCTCAGAGCGCCCTCAGCCGTCGTCTGTTCGGCCCCGCACCGCAAGTTCAAGGGGTGCAGGTGGTCGGCCTGCTCCAAGACGGCCCTGCTCAACGAGCTGGTTTGGCCCAAGGCGATATCCTGATTGGCGTGGATGGGCAGCGGGTCACCTCCGTGCAGCATGTGCAACAAATCATTCAAAACACCCCGGTGGGCCAATCGGTGCCGATTACCTTCCGTCGCGGCGGGCAGGTGCTGTCAACGGTGGTTGTGGTGGGGGATGGCCGGGTGTTGCGCCCCTTGATGCTGCAGCAGCAGTGAGCCTTGTCGGGATCCCTACCCGGAGATCTCCGTAAATGCCGATGGGAGTTTCAGGATGGGCCGTCTGGGCAGTTTGTGCTCTTAACGGGCTGCTGTTTCTGGCTCTGATCGCCCTTATTCCCATCATTTTGAGCCTGCGCTCGGCTCTTGGGGTTACGGAGCGGGCCATGGCCGATTGGCGAGAAGCAGCTCAGCAGGCTTTGGCTCCCACTCCCGCTGAGTTGCTGCGTCTGCGGGATCGTCTGCGCGAGAATCGCCATACCCTTGCCCGCTGGCAACGTCGTTTGCAGTTCTGGCAAGGGATCCGTAGGGTGGCCGTTTGGCTGGGGCGTAGGCTTTGAGGGATATGGATAGCAACTATCCTGTCTCCAATCCCATCCGGTTGCAGGTCATGGCCAACGCTCTGGCGGGGATTGCCGAAGAGATGGGAGCCCGCCTCATCCGCGGTTCATACTCGGCCAACATCAAGGAACGGCGGGATTGCTCCACAGCTCTGTTTGACGCGCAAGGGGCCTGTATTGCCCAGGCGGCCCACATCCCGGTACATCTGGGAGCCCTCTCGGAGGCGGTGCGAGCGGTGGTGGCAGCCAACCCGCGACCCGGAGATGTGTTTCTCCTCAACGATCCCTACCAGGGGGGATCCCATCTGCCGGACGTCACGGTGGTCGCAGCCATTCCCGGCTGGCGGGATCCCGACCGGATTTGCGCCTATGCCGTGAACCGTGCCCATCATGCCGACATTGGAGGGATGCGCCCCGGCTCCATGCCCGCCGACTCCAGCGAAATCTGGCAGGAGGGGCTGGTGATCCCGCCGGTACGGCTGGCTAGGCTCTCTCTGGAAGGAGCGTTGCACTGGCAAGAAGATCTGCTGCGCCTAATTCTGGCCAATGTGCGCAATGCCGAGCAGCGGCGGGGGGATTTGCAGGCCCAAGTGGGGGCCAACGGGGTTGGGGTGAGCCGGTTTCGGGAGCTGCTGGCCCGCTTTGGAGAAGAAGAGGCTTGGCAGTTGATTGCGGGGGTGATCGAATACAGCCGCCGACGGATGCGGGCGCAGATTCAGGCTCTGCCAGATGGGATCTACACCGCTGAGGACTGGTTGGAGGGCTACGGGGATCCGCCCGAACCCATCGAGATCCGGGTGCAGGTGGAGGTCAGGGGCGAGAAGCTGCGGGTGGACTTCACCGGTACCGCTCCGGCCATGGCGGGAAACCTGAATGCGCCGCTGGCCGTCACCCGCTCGGCAGTGTTGTTTGCCCTGCGTTGTCTGTTGGATCCCACGGCCCCCAGCAATGTCGGCCTGGAGGATCCCATCGAGATCGTGGCGCCGCCTGGCTGCTTGGTGAATGCCGAGTTTCCGGCAGCAGTGGTGGCGGGCAATGTGGAAACCTCGCAGCGAATTGCCGATGTGGTGTTCAAAGCTCTGGCTCCCGTGGCCGGATTGCGGAGCATCGCCCAGGGACAGGGCACCATGAACAACTGTGTGCTGGGCAACCGCCGCTTCACCTACTACGAAACCTTGGGGGGTGGTCAGGGGGCCAGCCGACAGCGGCCGGGCCTGGATGGCGTCCACGTGGGCATGAGCAATACCCTCAACACCCCCATCGAAGCCCTGGAGTTGGAGTATCCCCTGCGGGTGCTGCGCTACGAGCTCCGCCAGGATTCCGGCGGCCATGGTCAACAGCGGGGCGGGTGGGGACTGATCCGATCCATCCAGACTTTACAAGATTGCACCCTCTCCCTGCTCACAGACCGGCGCCATTATGCCCCCCAAGGAGAACAGGGAGGCGGGCCAGGCCAAGTGGGGATCAACCTCCTCAACGGGGATCCCTTGCCTGGCAAAATCAGCCGCTCCCTAAAAGCCGGCGACGTGATCACCCTCTACACGCCGGGCGGCGGGGCTTGGGGCTCAAACGAGGATGAGCAGGCTCCCGAACCCAGGTAGCGCAGGTGGTCAAGAAACAACTGCTCGCAGCGGCGAAGCACCTCATCGCGGCTGGCGAAGTGCTCCAGCCTTTGCACTTCTTGACCTTTCTCAAACAAAATTAGGGTTGGCAAAGAGCGCACCCGATAGCGGCGCGGCAGCCAAAAATTGTCGTCTACATTCACCCGCAGTACTTTGACCGCCCCTCCCCACTCGGCTACGAGACGGTCGGTAATCGGCTGAATGAAGCGACACAGGCCACACCAAGGGGCGCCGAAATCCACCAAAACCAACCCATCACTTGTCAAAAGTTCTTGATTAAAAGCATCTAAAGCAACTTGCAAGGCCATCACTCCCAAACTAAAGAAGTTCTTTGGGATCATGCTACCAGGCAACTCGGCTGGCTGCAGAAACCATTTGTGGATGGAAGGCGTAAAGAATCAATACAAAGCTGAATACCCCCAGATAGGCCCAGCGAAAAAACTCTTGGGGGCGCAGTTGCTGTCGCTTCTGCAGAATGGCCAAGCCGGGGATCACGGAGGTGCGCGCCTTGAGATCGCGGAAGGCCTGCCCGTATTTCCGCTCCAGGCGGTGATCCCCATGCCAAACGGCAAACAGGTGGTAGGCAATGAGCCCAAGCGAGGTCACCACCATAAAGCTGGAGCCAATCCAAAGGGTATGGGCTACACACCAGATCACCTGGCCCACCATTTGCGGATGACGGGTGATGCGGATGATCCCGGTCTCAAACAGGTGGATCTCCGGCTTGCGAATGGCGGCGATCTCCAGCAAGTTGAAGGTGGCCGGATACAAGAAGAAAAAAGAGAGGGCAGACAAAAGAGTAACGGTGGTGCGGATGCCTGGGACGGCTTGGAGATCCCAGAGAATCACCCCGTCGTAGCGATGGTTAAAAAAATAGATCAGCAACAGTGGTGCCAAACTGAGGCTCAACAGAGCAAAGAAGATGCGGTACAGACGGGATCCCAGCCAGCTTTCCCCCCAGGGCCGCAAGTAGGCTAATCCGCTGTGAGCACAGGCAAACCCCAAGATCAGGGCTAACATTGTCCAATGGGATCCGTACTGGCCTAGCCTCTGCAGAAAGTCGCTGAAGGGGGTGAACAGCATCTTTTGGATGACTCCTCTGGTGTTGCTGTGGCTTATGCTTAAAAATAAGTTACATTAGGTTCCCCATGCTCAAAACTTTTTTTCGGCGTCTTGTCAGCCTGCTCCTGTCTGTAGCCCTTTTGCTGGGATCAGGGAGTTCAGTTGCTCAGGCTGCCCGTCTCACCGGCAAGTATTACGAAGACAGCATGACCTTGATCCAAACCCTGCGCACCGTCCTTTCCGAAGGGGATCCCCTGATGAACCCAGAGGAGGCGCGAGCGGAAGCCATGCAGGCCATCCAGGAGTTTTCTGGGCGCTACCACGGCCATCGCTACGACAAGCTGCAGTCTTTTACCACTTTGCGCACGGTGTTTAATACGCTGGCCTCCCAGTACCGCACTTCCAGTCGACCTCTCAACCCCGAAAAGGTGGAGCGGGTGCTAATGCAACTGGATCGGGCCGAATTGGCCCTGCGCCGAGAAGGTTGAGCTTTTTTAGATCTCCGAGATCCAAATCACAGGCAAATCTCCTCGCTGTGGCCAAACTGTTCCCAGTCCCCGGAAGCCAGCATCTCCTCAGATGTCTTTTGTCAGATGTCTTTTGGAACCTGAAGGGGAAGAGTAAGGCTTTCTTGCTCATTTCGACTTTCGATTGAGGACTTGGGAGGTTGTGATGGTCAAAAATCGTTGGGCTTTGATCCCGCTGCTGCTGATGGTTGGGGCTGTTGCTTCTCACCCAGCTTGGCTCCTGTCTCTCCCAGCCCAAGGACAGGTCGTTGGGGCTGTCGAGGAGGGATCCCCGGGCCCCTTTTTTGCAACGGATGGCCTGGCCCTGCGGGGCTATGACCCGGTGGCCTATTTCATCGACGGCAAGCCGGTCAAGGGATCCCCAGAGTATGAATGGGAGTGGGGAGGGGTGACCTGGAGGTTTGCCAGCGCCGAGAATCGGGAGCGGTTTCGCAACGACCCAGAGCGCTTTGCCCCCCAGTACGGCGGGTTTTGTGCCTGGGCCGTGGCCCACAACTACCTTTACCCGGTGGATCCCTTTGCCTGGAAAATCGTCGATGACAAGCTGTACCTGAACGCCAACCAGCGGGTACAGCGTAACTGGGAGCGCGACATCCCCGGCTTGATCAAGAGGGCAGATGCCAACTGGCCAGCTTTGAGAAGCCGATAGGCCCAAGTCCCTCTGGCCTGGGGTTCAATGGGCGAGGCGCAGGGTCACCTTGATGCCAACTCGGTAGGGGCCGCTTTCGCAGAGTTCCAGCTGGCCTCCCATTTCTCTCAGGAGCCGCTCGCTTACCCGCCAGACGGCACAGCCCTCTGTTTGAATGGGCACATGGCATCGCCCCTCAAGGTTCCACCCCAGGCACAGTCGCCCCTCTTCTTCTGCGGTGGGATAGGGGTGCAAAGCCATCGAACCGTAGCGTAGGGTGCGGATGCCCCAGCGACACACTCCCAGAAGCGCCTGTACCAAGCCGTGGGGATCCGCCCAAACGGTGAGGCTGTCGGGGAGAAGGGGCACCTCAAAGGCCGAGGTGGGTTGTAGGGCCGGCCATTCGTAGCGAATGCCCTGATCCTGGGCCTGTAGGCGAGTTAGGCTGTACACATCCTGCAGGAGGGGGCGTAGTCGGGTCGGTTCCGGTCGCAGAGGTTGGATGGGCAGGTCATGGCGAGCCAGGCGGGTGTATTCCTCAAGCAGCTTGATCAGGCGCTCTACCGCTTCTTTGGCACTTTGCAGGTATTCCCGCTCCTCTTCGGGAGAGTCACATAGATCCGACAACACCAACTGCAGGGATCCCATCTGGCTGCTGAGGGGGTTGCGCAGCTCATGGCCGATGCTGACGAGCAACTCTTGTTGAAAGGCTCGCATCACCTCAGAGCGTTCAAAAGCAAACTGCCAATCCACGGCCCCTTGCCCGTCGGCAGGGGCGGCCTGCTGGGGGAGTGGATCGGGTTTGGCTGCAGGCAAGGGTTTCCTCAAGAGGTGCTCCGAAGGAAAGACGGGGGATCCCGTCGAGGTTCAGATCCTTGGGTTTGGATCTTTGAGTTTTGGACAGCGAGGACTACGTCCCGCTGAGGCAATCGGGCTGCGGCAATACCCTGTCTTATGGGATCCTACCCTTTTCTATCCGACGAAGTGGGCGCTGACCACCCGTTCAATCCCGGCCAGATCTCGGTGAACTTGGATCTGCCGATAACAGCCCCTATCTCGCAACTGCTCCGCCACCCAAGGGGCTTGGCCTCGCATCACTTCCACCGCCCAAAAGGAGTTCGGGGCCAGGTAATCCGGTGCTGCTTGAATCAACAGTCGCAAGTGGGCTAGGCCGTCTTCTCCCCCATCCAGAGCTTGTCGCGGCTCGTGCAGTCGCACCTCTGGCATGAGCGAGGCCAGCTCAGCAGAGGGAATGTAGGGAGGGTTGGAAACCAGGCCGCGCAGCTGCCCCCGCCAGGGATCCAAGGGCACAAACCAGGATCCCAGCAGCAACTTCACCCGCTCCTGCAGATGGTGGGCTGCCACATTGTCTGCTGCAATAGCCAGGGCCTCTGGGCTAGAATCCACGGCCAGAAGCCGCAACTGGGGGTGCTGATGGGCCAACGCAATGGCAATCGCCCCGCTGCCTGTACCCAGGTCGGCAAAACAGGATCCCGGCGGCAGAGGATTGGCCTGTAGCCAAAGGGAAGCCTGCTCCACCAGCAGCTCGGTCTCCGGGCGTGGGATCAGCACCGCCGGCGTCACCCGCAAGCTCAAGCCCGCCCACTCAACTTTGCCCAACAGGTACTGTAGGGGGATGCGCTCTTCCACCCTTTGCCGCCAAAGGGCCTGCACCTCCTCCAGGGGATCCCCCTCCCCAGCCGGAGCGCGACCCATCAACCGCTCCAATGGCCCCCACCCCAGCCGTTCCCTGAGCAAAATCTCCACTTCCTCGGCAGGGATCCCAGCCGCTTTTGCCGCCCTCAGGGCTTGGGCACGCCACTCTGTTAACCGCTTCACCAGAGCAGACGGGGATCCCATCAGGGGCTTAGGTTAACGCTGAGGCTGGGGACTTGCAGAAGGATTGGCAGGCCGGGCCAGGGATTGGATATACTCCAGCGCCGAGCGAGAGGGGATAAAGGCAATTTTCTGCACATCGGCCTGCGCGTCGGGGGCCAGCATACGCTCTACCACAATGGCCAGCGAGGTCACTTCAATCTGGGTTTTCCCAACCACATCCGGGTTCTGCGCCGCCGCCCGATCCAAAGCCCTCCGCAAATCGTTGCGGTCGAAGAAGAAGGGCACCACCTCATGGCCATCCTGCTCGATGGTCAGCAGCCCCTCTCCGGAGCGGCCATAGAACAGAGGCACACCAATCGCTTCTGCAGGCACATCTTGACCGGTTTCCTTCAGCACCTGCTTGGCTGCTTCCACATCAGAAGCCCGAGGCACCACCTCAAAATACAGATCGCTGTTCTTGGCGCGCTCCTCTTCCGATTTTTCGTAGGCATACCCCAGCGAGAGAGGCACCACCCGGGCTTGACTGGCTATCTCGGGGTTGCTGGCTTTCACCTGCTCCAACATTTGTTGGGCCTGGGCCTGATCCAGCCAGAAGGAAACCACTTGGATGGTGCGGCCATCTCGCTCCACATTGGCGACAACGGGGGTGCCGTTCTGAGACACGATGGCAAAAACAGGCACCAGATTCAGCCGCTCCGCCACCTCTTGCCGGCTCATGGGGCCTGCCGCAGCCTGAGCCAGTAGAGCACTCTCCTGAGCCCAAACGGGAGTTACAGCCAAGCCCCCCCAAGCTGTTCCGATCAGGATCCCGGCTACGCCGCCCACCTGAGCTGCACAGCGGCAGAGGGAGCGCACAGGCGATACTACATTACAATGCGTCATTCTCATCTCAACTCCCGGCATCGCGCCTTGTTCTGGTTGCTATGGGGTCAGCTTCCTAAGTACTAACCAACAGCCTGGGGCAAATCAAAAGCTGCCTAGATTAAACCCGCTCAACAGGGCTTAGGCTAGCGATGCGGCACACTCTCAGCCTTAGGATCCCGGTTGGCCATCGCTGACAACACCCCGGCACACCTATCTTGAAGAGCGCTCTTGGGCCACCCTAGAAGCCAAGGTTAGAACATCTGCTCGACCTCTGTCGAGGGGCAAAGCCCCTATTTTGGGTGGGGATCCCGCATCACCCAATACTATATACGGAGTC
>NZ_JANSIG010000091.1:0-11811 GCF_047461975.1 Synechococcus sp. R55.3
AATGTGATTGCGCTTTTGGGGGCTGCTGTAAACCAGCCTAGAGGTTCGTGGTTGGCTTGCCAACTGCAGGGCTACCGTTCGCGCCAGCGGGCCGGAGGCCTTAAGCCCGCCCTGTACTGCGAAGCAGTCAGGGTCGGGTAGTTTACATCATGGCTATCCGAACCCTCAGCAGCGTGATTGAACAGCACATCGCCGGCCTTCCGGGCTTGATTGCTGTTTTGATAGGGCGGGCCACTGATGGTGCTACAGTAGCCAAAGTAACCTACGTCAGCGATTCCCAAGAGGAGCAAGCCCTAGAACGTTTGGGCACCTACGCCGGCGACCTAGTCCAGGCCAACAGTCGTCTATGCCAGCTTGTCAGCTCTGACCAAGAGGCGGACTACCTTTTGGCCGGCACTTCGGCGTTGCGGGTTGTCATCAAAGCGTTTCCCAAAAGCCCCTACTTTGTTTGGAGAGCCGGTTATCTTCCACTGCCATCACTACAACCTCTTCCTGCAGCAGACTATTGAAGATCCCGACTGGATCGATGGAGTAGGGATCCTGCGCACGGCAGCCCAGGAGATCTTTTACAGTCTTCTGTACGGAGCTTTCAAGGCTCTTGGCATTCAGGAGACCCAAGAGCGCCTGGCAGTGGCAGCTCAGATCTTCAGTTTTTTAGGATTTGGGCGGCTGGCGTTTGAGGTGACCCCTTCAGGCGGGGAAGTGCAGCTTACCCATTCTCACTATGCAGAAGGTTGGCTGAGCAAGTACGGAGAGCAGGTCAGCCGCACGCGCCCGATTGACCACTTGGCGGTGGGCTATGTGGCAGCAGCTCTGGATGCCACGTTTGGCGAGCTGGGGAGCTACACGGCAGAAGAAACGGAGTGTATGGCCGTTACGCGCAAGGATCACTGCGTGATCCAGGCCACTCGGCTGCCAAAGCCTCAGTCGCTGACTCCCAGTCCAGGCATGGGCAAGCTTATTGAGCAGCCAACCCAGTTCCCGCAGCCCGTAACGGCAGTGGACTATGACGCGGTCAACGAAGCTCTGTGGGGCTTGCCTTTGGCCGGAGATGAGCGGGGGCAAATTCGCGCGTTTAACGTGTTGCTAACGCGCATGCCTGCCAACTACTACAACCGCATTCAGTATCGCTTTTTACAGGAGCTGAAGGCGGTGCAGGCTGAGCTGATGGGGGTGGGGGAAGCTCTCATCCGCGAGTCGGGGCATGTTTGTGTCTTCTACACCTTTGGCAACATCATGGAATCGGTGGAGTGGGAAACCCTTGTGGGGCCGATGCTGGAGAAAGACACCGACTGGATCCACGGCGGCTATGCGGTGGCCAGCAGCCTGGGGTGGGGTCGCTGGCAGGCTTTGGAGGTGGTGAGTGGCCAGTCTTGCCGGGTGGCCATTGACGGCAACTACGAAGCCAACTACTTTTTGGCTTCCTACCCACGGGCAGAGGATCCCGCCTGCTACTTTGCCCAAGGGGCGGTGCCGGCGATGATGAATCTGGTCTACAACGGCAACATTCAGCAGAAGCCGGTTTTGGATCAAGTCTTCTACAACCGCCTCTTCCAGCGGGGTGGGCTCTTCCACGGCAAGGAGACCAAAGCCAGAGAGCAAGGGGATCCCTGGTGCGAGTTCTACGCCGCTCGCGTCAGCGGGACGGAGTCCTTGCGGGTGTAGGGATCCATGCAGGTGCGTGTCCTCAGGCGGCGGGAGTGTGGGGCTGGGTGGGCCACTGACCTGCTGCTGCCGCGCTGCCTTGCCTGGTCGGAGGTAGAGGCTCTGGCCCAGGAATGGGGAGCCGCTTGTCGCTGTTTTCAAGGGCAACTGGTGTGGCTGGATCTGCCCTCAGGCCGGATTACGGCTTCACTGCGGGTGCCCCGCCTAACGTTGCGACTCCACGATGCCAACGCTGAGGCGCAGATCTTAAATCGTTTGCAGCAGTTGGCCAAGTCTTCTGGTTCCCAGACAGAGGGAAGTTAAGGGCAAAACGAGAAGTTTAGCTTGGCACCGACATTTTGCGGCAGACTATCGACCAATGCAGGATCGACTTTCCAGGAGTGCCATGCGCCCACCAAGTTCGAGCCTGCTGAGGAACTGGGAGCCGCGTTCATACTCGCTCATAGTCATAATGTATGCAGCATGCATGCAGCTCGGTACCTACCTTGCCATAGCAAAGAGAGCGCTCCATTCTTGGTTGGGAACGCCGGGCTTGGCGATGATCTCAAGGATGCGATTTTGGGCGGCGGGCTGGAATAAACTTTCGACGGCCACTTGGGCTACTTTCGTGCGGGGGATGCTGCCGTCAAAGAGGGTATCCGCCTTGGATAGGACAATACCGTCGTTATTATCCTGATTTTTCAGGCCCCCCGGTCGAACGATGGTGTAGGTGAGGCCGCTTTTTTGCAGATATTCTTCCGCCCGTTTTTTCCACACCAGGATCAGCCAAAACAAGTTGAGGGGATGGAACAGCTGGGAAACACACAGGGAAGAGATTAAAACAAAGTGTTGGATCCCTTTGGCTTTGGCCACATCGACCAGGTTCTTGGTGCCTTCATAGTCGACTCGGTAGGGCTGAAAGGGATCCCAACTGGGCCTGGCCCCGGTGGCACAGAGCACCACCGTGCATCCTTCCATGCCTGTCTCCAGCGTGGCCGGATCCAGCACATCCCCCACCACCACTTCCGCTTCGGGGGGCAGAACTCGAGCGGCCAGCTCGCGGCTGCGCACCAGCGCCCGCACTCGGATGCCGCGGCCCACCAACTCTTTGACAATGCGGCGTCCGGTTTCTCCTGTAGCCCCTGCAACAAAAGCCTGCATAAGTTTCTCCTGCAAAGCTGCCTATACCCGGCGTAGCTATTCGAGGATTTGCGGTGGCCCCATCTGCCATTATCTTCCCAAAATCGGCCTCAGGTTCCCTCTTTTCCATGACAGGATGGTAGGGATCCTGCGCCCCAGTTCACCCAGTTCATCAGATGGTTGCCCAAGCTGCTCCTACCGCCTACGAGGCTCAAACCCAAGCTCTTGCCCAATCTCTGTTCGCCTCTCTTTCGGGAGAGAAGCGATCCCTGCTGGCCCAGTGGCGGGATCAACTGCGCTGGGAGGACAAGCTGCTGGCCTGGGCGATGGAAAACCCCCACTTGCGCACCCAGTTGTTCCGCTTGATCGATGTCTTGCCCAGCTTGAAAAGCAAGGCTGAGGTGGCCCGCCATTTGCAGGAGTATCTTTCAGATCCGGCGGTGGAATTGCCGGGAATGCTGAAAAGCCTGCTCAACTTTGCAGACCCCGACTCCCTGCCAGGGCAGTTGGCTGCCACCACCCTAACCGCTGCCGTGGAAGCCTTGGCCCGTCGCTACATTGCCGGAGAAACCCTGCAACAAGTCAGCAAAACTCTGGAAGCTTTGCACCGGCAGGGTATGGCTTTCACCCTGGATTTGCTGGGGGAAGCCGTCATCACCGAAGCGGAAGCCCAATCCTACCTGGATCGCTATCTGCAGGTGATGGAGCATTTGGCAAAGATGGTCAAAACCTGGCCACAACCGCAGCCTGTGCCGCAAGTGTCGGTGAAGCTGACAGCCTTCTATTCCCAGTTCGATCCCATCGATCCCCTGGGGGCCAAAGCCAAAGTGGGGGAACGGATTCGCGTCCTGTTGCGCCGGGCAGAAGCTCTGGGAGTCGGGATCCATTTCGACATGGAGCAGTACCGCTACAAATCCCTCACCCTGGCCATTTTGCAGGAGCTGCTGCTGGAGCCGGAGTTCCGAGGCCGCACCGACGTTGGCCTGACGCTGCAGGCCTACCTGCGGGATAGCTACACCGATCTGCAAAACCTGATCGCCTGGGCCAAAGAGCGGGGATCCCCGGTGACGGTGCGCTTGGTCAAGGGGGCCTACTGGGATCAAGAGACCATCCTGGCGGCGCAAAAGCACTGGCCACAGCCGGTTTACAACAGCAAGTCTGCTACCGACGCCAACTTCGAGCGCATGACCCAGCTTTTGTTGGAGCACCACACCCATCTCCACGCCGCCATCGCCAGCCACAATGTGCGCTCTCAGGCCAAAGCCATTGCCATCGCCCAAGCGCTGGGGATCCCCCAGTCTGCTTTTGAACTGCAGGTGCTCTATGGCATGGCCGATCCCCTGGCCAAGGCCTTGGTGCAGAAGGGACAGCGGGTGCGGGTGTACTGCCCCTACGGGGAGCTGCTGCCGGGTATGGCCTACCTGATCCGGCGTTTGCTGGAAAACACCGCCAACACCTCTTTCCTGCGGCAAAGCGTTCAGGGCTACAATCCCGAGCAGCTGTTGGCCCCGCCGGTCTTGGACGAGGGATCCGTTTTCCAGGCTCCTTCTCTCTCGTTTGCCGCCGCTCCCGATACGGATTTCAGCCAGCCCCAGCAGCGGGATCCCTTCCTTCAGGCATTGGACAAGGTTCGGCCTCAATTGGGTCAGAGGGTTCAGCCCTGGATTGCCGGAGAATATCGCCCCACTCGACAAGCGATGCTCTCCCTCAACCCTGCGGATCCTGAACAGGTGGTGGCGGAAATTGGGTTGACCGAGCCGGAACAGGTGGAGCAAGCCTTGGCAGCGGCCCAAGCCAGCTTTCCCATCTGGAGGCGCACCCCCGTTGCCGTGAGGGCGGGGATCCTGCGGCGGGTGGCGGAGCAAATCGAAGCCCAGCGGGCGGAGCTGGCTGCCTGGATGGTGCTGGAGGTGGGCAAGCCCATTGCCCAGGCCGATGGGGAAGTTTCCGAGGCCATCGATTTTTGCCGCTACTACGCCCAACAGATGGAGGCTCTGGAGCGGGGACGGGAGTGCAACCTGCCCGGCGAAACCAACCATTACCACTACCAGCCCCGCGGTGTGGCGGTGGTGATCGCCCCCTGGAACTTCCCCCTCTCCATCCCCTGTGGCATGACAGCGGCGGCTTTGGTGGCCGGAAACTGCGTGCTCCTCAAACCGGCGGAGCAATCTTCGCTGATCGCCGCCAAACTGGCGGAGTTTATCCTCAAGGCCCTTGCCGAAGCTGGGATCCCGGAGGGTGTCTTTCAATTCCTGCCGGGGGTGGGCGAAGCCATTGGCCCCCTGTTGGTTCAAGACCGGCGGGTGCACCTGATTGCCTTCACCGGATCCCAGGCGGTGGGTTGCCAGATCCTCGCCCAAGCCGCGCAACTGCAGCCGGGCCAGCACCACATCAAACGGGTCATTGCCGAGATGGGGGGCAAAAACGCCATCCTCATCGACGAAAGCGCCGACCTGGATCAGGCGGTCAAAGGAGTGGTCAACTCCGCCTTTGGCTACAGTGGCCAGAAATGCTCCGCCTGCTCGCGGGCGATCGTTTTGCAGTCCATTCACGACCTGTTCTTGGGACGGCTCGTCGAGGCGGTGCGCTCTTTGAATGTGGGGGATCCAGCCCACCCCAGCACCCAAGTTGGCCCGGTCATCGATGCAGAGGCCCAAGCTCGCCTGCACCAGGCCATTCAATCGGCTAAGGCTGGTGCCCGCCTCGACCTCAGCCTGCCCGTGCCGGAAAAAGGCTACTTCGTCGGCCCCACTGTGTTCAGCCAGGTGGATCCCCAGTCAGAGCTGGCGCAGCGGGAGCTGTTTGGCCCGGTTTTGGCGGTGATCTCAGCGCCGGACTTTTCTTCTGCTCTGCAGATGGCCAATGCCACCCCCTACGCCCTCACCGGCGGTCTCTACAGCCGCACCCCTTCTCACATTCAACAGGCTCGCCAGGACTTTGCCGTCGGCAACCTCTACATCAACCGCGAGATCACCGGGGCGTTGGTGGAGCGGCAGCCCTTCGGCGGCTTCAAGCTCTCCGGCGTGGGATCCAAAGCCGGCGGCCCCGACTACCTGCTGCAATTTTTAGAGCCGCGCACCGTAACCGAAAACACGCAACGGCAGGGCTTTGCTCCCATCGAGGGATCCTGAGGATAGGGCTTGGGAAAGCTCATTGGACAGGCTTGGCCACATCCCCAACCTTGAAGCCTGCCCCGCTGAGAATGCGTCCCACACTGGAGCTGTCATCCACCTCCGTCAGTTGGACCTGTCCGGCTGGCTCAGTCAATTTGCGCAAGACTGTCCCCGTGGCCGGATCCTTCACCTCGCGGACGACGCGCTCCACAGAAAGAATCAATCCCACCCGATAGCCATCGCGGCTGCCCTTGTTCAGGATCACCTGGTTGCCGTAGACATCCGCCACCAAGGCGTCAACCGTTGGCAGAGAGCGAGGCTGAGCTGCCAAGCGCCCGGCAAAACCGGCCAACTGCTGGGCAATTTGCTCCACCGCTTGTTGGCTTGCCAATACCAACAGCTTCTCTTCGTTGCTGGTGGCGGATCCCCCGCCAAAGCCGGCAACCGTGACCGTGCTATCCGACTGGCTGGCGTTGCCTTTGCCCTCGACCACGGCCAAGATCTCGGCAGTACTGGTGCTCACCAAGCGGGCATTCAGCTGCACGTTGGCATCGGCATCCACTGACTCAGCGCCCACCGCCAGCGGGAAGCTGCCGAAGGGAGTTAAGACCGGTGCCCCACCCCCAGAACGGCGCACAGACACATCAAACTGGGTCACACTGCCGAGGATCACCGCATCGACCCCTAGGATCCGGCCTACCTGAGCAGCGGTGTTGGCATCCAGTCGACCGGATAGACCCAGGTTCTGCTCGGCCAAGATCGCGTCCAGCCGCGAGCGCTCGATGACGGAAAAGGTGCCATCTCTCACCAGCCGATCCACCAACAGGTCGCTCACCCCCCGCGAAGCCTCGCGGATGCTGTAGGGATTGCTGAGGCTGCTGAAATCAAAGTCCAAGACCGCAATCCGAGGACGGGATGTGGGTTGCGGCGCTTGTCCCACCTGTCTGGGGGCAGAGAGGGTGCAGCGAATGTCTTGGGGAAATTGCTGGCAGAGGGCTGGATTGGCGGATTGGGCCACCACCGGGATCCCCGTCCAACTGAGGCTCACCAGAGGGATCCCGAACAGCAAGATGGAAGAGAGGTTGCGCATGGTTGAGCGATCTCCTAAATCTGAGGGGGGCCACATTTCACTCACAGCCTGCATCCAAAAGAGCTTCAGGGCGGTGACCGATATCACCTGGCGGCTAAGGGTTAAGGATCCCGGCATCGCCTGTTCCCAGCAGATGTCCCATACTCTAGCGGCTACAGGGCTGTTGGGAAAATGGATTGAGAAGATTTGCACAGAAGAGTTGACAGATCTCAACTCTGTTGAGCCGAGATGCTCGCCCTCTTTCAGTCAAGCGCTGATAGGCCACTTGCCTGGATAAAGCTGGGATCGGCGGTGCAAGCTAGGACTCCGCCGCTGACGCGATCAGTGCTAGCCTAGTAAGGCTGTATTCTTGTACAAGCTATGCCTGTTCCCAAGAAGAAAACCTCTAAAGCCCGCAGTCGCAGGCGCTACGCCGTCTGGCTTGGCAAAGCAAAGCTACAGGCCCAGCGAGCCATGACCATTGGGCGGTCGATTTTGAGCGGTCGCAACACCGGCTTCTACTACCCCAAAGCCAAGTCCGAAGAAGAGGAAGAAGAATAAAGCTCTATTGAGGCTTGCTGCGGGGATCCCGGCGGCTGCACGAGTAATACACTGGATTAAGGTCTAGCTCCCTGGAGAAGCGCTCTGCTGACCCTACCGTCTCGCTTATCCATTAGCCTGCATGCGCTCGTTGACCTCCCTCACCTACTACCAACGGTTGGGCCTGTCTCCAGGGGCGTCTCCTGAGGCCATCCGGCGGGCCTACCGGCAATTGAGCAAGCGCTACCATCCCGATACTTCTCCCCTGGCTCCGGAAGTGGCCATTCGCTGCTTTCAAGAGTTGCAGGAGGCCTACCTTGTCCTCAGCAACCCGACGAAACGGGCCATCTACGATGCCAGCTTACGGGCGGTGACTGCCAACACGGGATCTCTGAGCATGACGGGATCCCTAGACGCTGACTCTCTGGAGCTGCGCATGGAAACCCGCCCACTTTCACCTGGTGAGCTTTGTGCCCTGTTGCTGATGGGATCCACCCTGGTTGTGTGTTTGGTGTTGGCAGGTGTCCTCGCTTGGCTGCGAGAGAGTGGGGCAAGCTGATTCTGTGGGCACTCCCCACCGTCTTGGTACGGCATTGGGACGGAGTTCTCGGATTCTGTATCAGGAGTGCTTGAATGAACATAGGCCGTTGACTCTGTGTTGGACTGCTTTTCTCAAATCTCGCCTCTCAAATCTCGCCATGCCTTTGCCCCCCGCAACTACGCCCCTGTATAATCACCCCCTCCACATCATCGAACGCTGGCTAGAGGATCAGGGCTGCACCCGCGACCCGCAAGATGTGGAGCAATGGTTTTGCGAGCGGCCTGGCTGGAAAGCCATTTTGCGTCTGGAAGAAACCAGCATTTGGGTGCGATACACCTACCCAGACGGCAACACGAAAACTTTATCTTTTCCCTATTCCCTCAGCCGGCAGGATGTAGAGCAGGCCATTTTTGAAAGTTAGCCGAGCCATGCGCGTTCTTCAGTTGCCCGCCCTGCGCGATAACTATATCTATCTGCTCTACGATTCCGACACCGCGACAGCAGCCGTGGTGGATCCGGCAGTGGCCGAGCCTGTGCTGGAAAAGCTGACCGAGCTGGGGGCGGAGCTGGTGGCCATTTTCAACACGCACCACCATCACGACCATGTGGGGGGAAATCGGCAGCTTTTGGCCCGCTATCCTCAGGCTGCCGTCTATGCCGGCGAGGCGGATCGGGGGCGGATCCCCGGCCAGACGGTGGAGCTGCGGGCGGGAGCAACAGTGGAATTCGCGGGCCGGCAAGCAACGGTGCTGTTTGTGCCCGGCCATACCCGGGGTCACATTGCCTATTACTTTCCCGAGAGCGGGGATCTCTTCTGTGGGGACACCCTGTTTGCCGGGGGATGCGGGCGGCTGTTTGAAGGCACCCCGGAACAAATGCTGGGATCCCTGGATCAACTGCGCCAGTTGCCTGAACCGACGCGGGTGTGGTGTGCCCACGAATACACCCTCAACAACCTCAGGTTTGCCCTGACGGTGGATGGGGGAAATCCCGACCTGCAGGCCCGTTACCAAAAGGTGGCCGCCCTGCGCCAATCGGGATCCCCAACAGTACCCAGCACTATGGGCGAGGAGCGACGCACCAACCCCTTCTTGCGCTGGGATCAGCCGGCTCTGCAAGCTGCCACCGGGCTCCAGGATCCGGTGCGGGTCTTCGCTCGCCTGCGCGGTATGAAGGATCAGTTCTGAAAATCGGGTTCTGACAAAAGCTCCTGGAGGTGGCCCAAAACCTGAGGGGATGGTGCTCCTCACCACTAGCACAAACGAAACCCCCGAAGAGCTGCACCGTAATCTGGTGCAGGGGCTTTTCATCAGCCCACCTCGGCCTGCCTCCTGGACACTAGAGCCAGCAGGATAGCCGCCCCCAGCCCTTGAGTGACTACCGAAAAGAGCACTAAGCCAGTCAGGGAGAAATCGTAAAGCACCCCCATCAGGGCGCTGCCCACAAACCAAGCCAATCCATAGACACTGGTAAACAGGCCAAAGGCAAAGCCCCTCGTCTCGGGAGCTACCATACCGGCCACCGCCGCCTTCATGATGGATTCTTGGGCCCCCAAACCAATCCCCCAGAGCACCATGCCCAGCACCGTCAGAGCATAGGTACCGGAAAAGGCCAGCGGCGCAAATCCAGCCGATACCGCCACCGCTCCCAGCAAGCTCCACAGCCCCACGCGGTCGAACAGCCAGCCACATCCCAGGGCGGCCAGGGCATCCACCCCCATAGCCAGGGCATACAGCAAAGGGATCCCTGCTCCATCGCTTCCCGACTGTCGTTGCAGATGGAAAGCAATGAGGGGAAAATCGGCAAACCCCATGGCCACACAGGCTGCCGCCAGCAGATACAGCCAGAAAACTCTGGGCAAGCCTTTTGCCGAGGTCATCTCCGGCTCCGGCTCGAAGTCTCGTGGGCTGGGATAGAGCCATTGCGCCAGCCCCAAAACCCCCAGTCCTATTGCCGCCGGGATCCCCAAGGCCAAAAACCCACCCCGGAAGCCATAGCCGACTTTCAGAACTGCCGCCACCAACAGCGGCCCCCCCACCGCCCCAATCTGATCTAGGGTCTCGTGCAGGCCAAACCCCAAGCCCCGACCCACCTGCAGGGCTGCATGAGAAAGCAACACGTCCCGCGGCGGGGTGCGGATCCCTTTGCCGGTCCGCTCGGCCAAGAGCAGCACGGCGGCCCAAGGCCAACTGCCCACCCAGGCCAAAGCCGGGATCACCGCCGTGTTGATGACATAGCCCAAGGTGGTGAGCTGCCAGTGCCCCCGACTGCGGTGCAAGGGATCCCTGCCCAGCTGGTCGCTCCAATAGCCCACCCCCAACCGCAAGCCATAGGCCAATAGCTCCCCCCCGCCGGCCACCAGGCCCACCACCGTGCCGCTGGCCCCTAGGGATCCCAAAAAAGCTCCAGAAATGCTGCGGGCTCCTTCGTAGGTGGCATCGGCACACAAGCTGACGATCCCCAGAAGGAGGATAAAGCGCCAGGCAGAAGGGATCATGTCCGGCTCCATAGATTCAGTACAAGCATCAACAGCAGCAGCTCGTTACGTCCATGGCTAGAATCCATAGATAGAAGAGTAAGGGCAAAGAGAGCTTCAGAAGAGTCTTCATCTAGCCGGGAGCAACTGCCGGCCCAGGAGAACCTAGAGCTGAGCAGGTCTTGTTCTCCTTTGTTTGCCTCGAACAGAATCGAGCTTCCCCTGTCCTTCTGGTAAGAGGAGAGAAGCAATGGCCGCTAAAAGAGTGCTTTTTAAGCTAGCCTGTTTTCTCTTGGGTATCTGTCCGATTTCAATAGCTATTGCTCAGCAGGCATTCTTAAACGCTGAGTATCTCATATTTGCTTTACCCGAAAATATTGAGCGAGTTCGTTTTCAAAATGGCCAGTATCAGAGAGGCTCTAGCCCTCTCGAAGAAGGGTTCCTAAGAGTAAGCCTCGAAAAGCTAGCGCCTGCCGATCTTAACAACGATGGGCTTCAGGATGTAGTGGCGATTGCATTAAGTAATACAGGAGGGAATGCTTTCTGGACAACCTTATCTGGGCTGTTGGGCGGCAGCAAAAAACCTACGCCCCTGGAGCCTGTGTACCTCGGCGATGGGGTTTTAGTTAACAATGTTTCAGTTGCCCGTGACTCTGGAGGAAAGGCTGAGGTCTGCTTAGATATGCTTGCCCATGGCCCCGAGGATCCCAGTTGTTGCCCTACCAAGAAAGAAAAAAGGTGCTTCACCCTGGCCGAAAACCGGTGGATACCTCGGAGAGCTAAATAACCTCTACTTTGGTCGGCTAATGACCTGCCCAGGACTTCCTTGAGGAGATTCGACCAGAATTACAGGAATAGAGCTGGTCTCCAGAACGGCTTGGGAGGTGGATCCCACTAGCACTTGTTCCCAGCCGCGGTGCCCCCGCTTGCCCATGACTATGTCGGTAACCTGCCGCTCCTGGGCTATGTTTACAATGGTCTCCGCCAAGGGCCCGGAAGCCAGGCAGAACTGGTGGCGAATATCCGCCAAAAGGCGCTGGGCAAGCTGGCGCAACTGTTCCACCCCTTTCCCCTGCAGCTCATCGGTAACATGCAGCACAATCACTTCCCCATCCACCCGCCGCGCCAAATCGGCTGCCTTGCGCAACACCGCCTCGGCTAGGGGAGAGGTATCCACCGCTGCCAAAAAGCTCACCTTGCCCTGGCTGCCCACCTTGGTGGGATCCACCTCTCCTTTTTCCAAAAGCCGGGGGGCGCAAACCTGGGTCAGCCAAGCGCCCAGGGGAGC
>NZ_JANSIG010000092.1:0-11800 GCF_047461975.1 Synechococcus sp. R55.3
ATCCAAAGAACTGCTTCAATAAACTGTTTACAGTTTGCTTCTTTCCCAATGTTAACTCTCTCTTCTGTCCGTAAAAAAGCCAATATCTTCTGCCGTTTGTTTTCATCTAAAAAACCAACTTCATCCTCTTTCCACCATAAATTATTCTCTCTATCTTAACATAAGATCAACACGACCTAAGTTCCTGATTTTTTGACGCAAGCGAAACGCTGCTTGCCGCATTCGCCTACGCTTTTGCCTCGGTGCCTGGCTCAGCCTCGATTGCAACTCATCCAGGTAGTGGCACAGCCGTGTTATCCGGCCAAAGTCGCCTTTGGCAATATCCACAAAACCTTCCCCATCAAACCCGGTGAGGAAAGTTCTCACCCCAGGGTCAAGCGCTATGATTCCCGTCGCCAACGAGCACTGCTCGTTCACAGGTTCAGGGAAGATGGCATACCACCTGTCTTTCACCCGCACTAGCTCAGTTCCATGTGCCCATTATCTGGGCATCTCCTCGGATGCACGAAACGCCAAACCTCGGGTGAGTTTCGGATACCACGTCCCATTGCGAAAGTTGCCGGCGTTGAATTGCAGCGTATGCGACCTGTCCCGCACACTGCGAAACTTCGCGTCTTTGCTCCGGCGAAACGCCAACCACGCCTCGATGACCGCGTTCTGCTTGATGTGGCAGGGGGCGTCCTTCACCCACCGGGGCAGGTCGGAGTGCAGGATGATGTCCCGCAGCTTTCTGGCCGTTTTTGGGGCACCGTGCTGGCACTGATGGGCAATCGCTTGGTTGTAGCAATACCGGCACGCTGCTTGCCAGTGTTTCCACACCTTAGCCAGAGCGGGTTCGGGATAAATCCTGATCTTCCTGGATTGCAGTTCGGTACTTCCTGAGTCCGCTGAGCCGATGACTGAAGCCGTGCAAAATGGCAAGAATATCCTCAACCCATTCCTGTTGGGGAGAGTGGTCTTGGTGATTGAGAACCACGTTTGCGTCAGCGGAGCGGAGCTCTTTCTCGAACCCGTGTTGACGGCAGTACCAGGCAACAAGCTCAAATCCAAAGCGGCAGAGGCGGTCTTTATAGGCGACCACAAGTGTGCCGACATCTCCTGCACCGATTCGTTCCAGTAGGGCAAGGAACCGTGGTCTTTGGAAGTGGAGACCGCCGCCAATGTCTCCGACCCCTTCGGCTCCAGAATGGAGGCTAACCAATCGAGCAATCTGTCGCTCCAAGTCGGGTTTTTGCGCTCGGCTGATAACTCTGGCGTAGAGAACAATGTGCTTCTGCTTTCCGGGTAACTTGATGTAGCTATCGAGGTCATATCGCCTTGCTCGTCCTGAAGGTGTTCGTACTGCCGACGAGCAACTTCTTTGGGAGTTACATATCGCGCCATGCTGAATACTATGTTCAGCATGGTTCAATGTTGCTTGGATTAGAATCCGCTCCTCAGGCAGTGCCCGCCGAGGCACAGTCCTGACCGAGGGTGTGGTCTTTCAACCGCTGCAAAGTTGCAGTCAGGGCCATGGGCCAGGGATCCGGCTGGCGCAGTTGTCGCACCCCCTGAGGCAGGCGCAGCACAGAAGCGCGGCTGGTGCGGGCAATGGCTTCCAAATCCGGCAAGGGATCCAGCAGCAGCCCTTTTTCCATGACTTTGCGCAACAGCGGTTCGTAGCCGGGGGGCGGGGGCTCGTCGGCATGGCCCAGCAAGTCTCCCTCGGGGCCGCGAAAGATCTGCTTGCGACCGGGAAGGGTGGCTTTGGCAAAGGAAGCTTTGGCCACCGGGATCCCGTTGATTTCCACCAATTTGTACACCCCGTTCACGCCTTCTCCGGTCACCAGGCGGGTGCCCACTCCATAGCCGCTGATGGGGGCCTGGGAGCGATGCAGGCGCTCGATCTCGTATTCATCCAAATCCCCACTGACGAACACCGGGGCTCCTTGAGGCAAAATCTGTTTCACCCGGCGAGAGAGATCTTCCAAATCTCCTGAGTCGATGCGCACCCCGCCGATTTCCCCGCGGGATCCCAGTTGATCCGGGCTTCCGGCTGCAAAAAGCTGGGCTGCCGTGCGCGCCCCTTGGATGGGGTCGTAGGTATCGATCAGCAGCGCAGCCTGGGGAAAGTAGCGCCGAAAGGACTGAAAAGCGCGGGTCTCATCTCCCGAAAGAGCGGCAATGGCCATCACCAGGGAATGGGCCATGGTTCCTGCCGGCTTGCGCCCCAATTTCAGGGCTGCCAAAACATTGGAGGTGGCATTGAACCCTGCCGCCAGAGCCGCCCGGGCTGCCCATAGCCCCGCCTGGGGCCCAAAAGCTCGCCGGGTGCCGAACTCCAGCAAGATGGCCTCATCCCCTGCTGCATCGCGCATACGGGCCGCCTTGGTGGCAATCAGGGTCTGGTAGTTAAAGGTGGACAGCAGATAGGTCTCCACCAGTTGGGCTTGCCAGAGGGGGGCTTCCACCCGCAATAGGGGCTGGTTGGCGAAAATGGCCGTTCCTTCCGGCACTGCCCACATATCCCCCTCAAACCGGCAGCGGGCCAGCAGATCCCAAAAGCGCTCCGGCGCATCGGCGAAAATGCCCGTTTCCCGCAGTGCTCGCAAAGCCTCGGGGGCGAAGCTGAGCTGCTGCAGGTATTCCACCGCCTGGGTGAGCCCCATGGCAATCAGATAGCCATAGTCGGTGGGCAGCCGCCGCACGAACAGCTCAAAGGCAGCGGGCTGAGCCTCTAGCCCTTCCCCCACATAGCAAGCGGCCATGGTGAACTGGTACAGATCGGTTAGCAAGCCATAGTCTTGGGGCTGCAACGACGAGAAATCAGGGCTCAACATGAAAAAACCTCAAGGCAGAAGCCGATGGGGAGCGATGGGATCGAGCAGAGAGCTGTCGCCAAGGTTATAGTGAAACTTACCATAAGTAAGCCTGCCTGTCCGGGATCCACCAGAAGCACCGCAACCCCCGAAAAGCTCGAAAAATCGGTCTCAACAAGACGCCAAATCCAAACTTAGCCGAGAACACAGGCGGCCATCTGGACAAAACCTCTTCCCCAACTTATAGTGAAACCAACCATAAGTACCAGCCCGACTTCCTTTAACCTTAGATCAAGCTTGTGCAAGCCTGGTCAATCCAGCCCCCACCGGGAGAACGCCATGAATGCCACTCTACAGGAGCTAACGGTTGCGGCTCCAGCAGGCCTTCCCACCCACTTTGATCCGGAGCGGGTGGGGGAGATTTGGCGCGTGCCCTACCAACAGCGGGCAGCAGAAGCCGAGCGCTGGGCCAAGGAGCAAGGGATCCCGCCGGCAGAGGCCGATCAGGTGCGGGTGGGCTTGTTGCTCATTGATGTGCAGAACACCTTTTGCATTCCCGGCTTTGAGCTGTTTGTGGCCGGTTCCGGCGGATTGGGAGCGGTGGAAGATAATCGCCGGCTTTGTCAGTTCATCTACCGCAATTTGGCCTGCATCACCCAGATTGTTGCCACCCTCGACACCCACACGGCCATGCAGATCTTCCACCCCGTCTTTTGGGTGGACGCGCAGGGAGCCCATCCTGAGCCGGCCACGGCCATTTCGGCAGCCGATATCCGCTGCGGACGCTGGCGGGTTAACCCCGCCATGGCTGCCAACCTCACCCAGGGGGATCTGACGCGGTTGCAGGTCTACGCTCTGCACTACGCCGAGCAGTTGGAGCAGGGGGGAAAATATCCCCTCATCGTCTGGCCCTACCACTCCATGCTGGGGGGGATTGGCCATGCCCTGGTGCCAGCGGTGGAGGAGGCGATTTTCTTTCACAGCATGGCCCGCTGCAGCCAGCCCAGCCTGCAGCTCAAGGGAGCCAATCCCTTGACGGAAAATTATTCCGTGCTTAGCCCGGAGGTTTTGACTGGGCCGGAAGGGGATCCCATCGACGAGAAAAATGAGCCTCTTATCCGCCACCTGCTGCAGTTTGATGCGCTGATCGTGGCTGGCCAAGCCAAAAGCCATTGCGTGGCCTGGACGGTGAGTGACCTGCTGCAGGAAATCCAAGCCACGGATCCCAGCTTGGCCAAGAAAGTTTATCTTCTGGAGGACTGCACCTCGGCGGTGGTGATCCCCGGCGTTGTGGATTTCAGCGAACAGGCGGAGGCCGCTTTCGCCCGCTTTGCGGAAGCAGGAATGCACCGAGTACGCTCCACGGATCCCATCCGGGAGTGGCCTGAGTTTCCGCTCTGAAAGACTTATACAACACCGAGCAAAAGCGGACTTTCGCGCAGGTTGATGCTTTCTTTTTGCTTCCACGACCCATGGCCAGTGGTAGAGCTCACCTCTACCACCCCGCCAAAGGGATCTCCACAGGCGCGACTTCCCCGCAAGCTGCAGGTAGTTGCTCCTCGCTCTGAAAGAGCACACAGGCTGAAGGTGGAGCAAACTTTAGCCTAGGCGAAATGCCTACAAAAAATGTGCCAGCCAGCTCACCGGTTTGGCCAATCCACGTCAAGCTGCTATCGCCCAGACCAACAACGTCTGTCGGAAGGTTCGTCAGCGAGGTTGAGCATTGTGCTGCAAGCTAACCGATAGCCCGGTAAATCGAGGACTAGAGGGAAGCCCAAAGATCCCGGTCGATCTCCCTTCCAAGTGGTAGGATGCGGCAGGACAGCCTGTCGGAGTTGCCCTGTGTACAATCGCGTTAGCGGTGCGGAGCACTCTCGCGTCAGCGGTGCGGAGCGCCCTGAAGCCAGTTCTACCGTCTCCAGCAGCCTGCGCCCCCCCAGCGGTGCCCGGGATCTCCTGCCGCGGGAGGTACAACGGCGGGAGAAGCTGGAGGCTCAGCTTACCCAGGTTTTCCGACGCTACGGCTACCAGCGCATCATCACTCCCACCCTGGAGCGGCTGGAAACGCTGCTGGCGGGGGGATCCATCTGTGCCGAGTCGGTGCTGCAATTGCGGGATGGCGAAGGGACGATGCTGGGGCTGCGCCCCGAGTTGACCGCTTCCATTGTGCGGGCGGCAGCCACCCGTCTGGCCGGTGGGCCCTTGCCGTTGCGGCTCTACTACCACGGCAGCGTTTTTCGCAACAGCCGCCGGGAGGAGGGATCCTACAGTGGCCAGGAGTTTTTCCAGTCGGGGGTGGAGCTAATCGGGGCAGGGGGATGGCTGGCAGATGCCGAGATTCTGCTGCTGTTGGCCGATTGCATTCGCTCGGTCGGCATCTCCTCTTGTGAGTTCTCTTGGACGCTGCTGCTGGGAGATGTCAGCCTCACCGAAAGTTTGCTCAGCGCCGTTGCCCCCACGGCCCAAGCGGCAGTACGCCGTGCCATTGCCCAGCTCGACTACGTTTACCTGGAATCGGCTCCTCTGCCGGAAGCCGCCCGCCAAATTGGCTTGCAGATTCTGGGGCTGCGGGGACAGCCCGGCCAAGTTCTTTCTGACCTGGCTCAGTTGCCTGTGCCGCCTGAGCGGCTGCGGGATCTGCGGCAGCTCTGCCAGGTGCTGGAGGAACACGGGGTGCGGGTGGTGCTGGATCTGAGCTTGTTGCAAACCCTGGCCTACTACACCGGCATCGTTTTTCAGGCAGTGGCAGGCGGGGAGATCATTGCCTTGGGGGGACGCTACGACCGGCTGCATGCTCTCTACAGCCCTCAGCAGGTCGAACAGCCGGGGATCGGCTTTACCCTTCTGCCGGATACGCTGCTCCGGCTCTTGCCCCCCGACCCCAAAACCGAGGAGATGGGCTGCAAACGGTTGGTGGTGCCCCTGGTGCCGGCAGGGATCCCGGCGGCGCTGGCCTTGGCCGCCCGCTGGCGAGAAGAGTGCTATGCCTACGGCACCCTAACGGGAACCGCACCGCTGACGCGAATGGAGGCAGTGGAGCTGGAATTGCTGGATCGAGCTCCTGAAGAGATAGAAGTCTATGCTTGCCAATGTGGGATCCCAGAGATCGCCTGGGTACAGGCTGACGGCAGCTACCACATCACCCACCCAGACTGTTCGCGCTAGCGGGACGGAGTCCTTCGTTGGCCAGGTTGACTTCCCAACAGAGGCGTGGCTGCACCGATTGCAGCAGTTGTTGGCGAATGCGTTCCAATTGCCGGATGGCACCCCGTACCCCTGACGCGAGCGGCTGACGGGATCCCTGCGCCCAAAAATGCTGCTGCAAATAATCGATCAGCCACAGTTGTGCCGGCAGCTCCAAACTGGCCACCGCTCTGCCCAATTCCAATGCCTGCTGGAGAGAAGAGTGCCAGGGCCAACGTTTGAGTTCCTCAAGGAGCGACGGCGGGATCTGCTGCAGGTGCTGGTGGGCCAGCAAGGCCAAGCCGGGGCTGCCCTGGGCCAAGGCAATCAGCTCGGATCGAGGGATCCCTGCCAGATCTGGGCAACCCAACCCACTCAGCACCCGGTCGACCTCTTCTGAGCTGAGGCGGCGAAAAGGCACCATCTGGCAGCGGGACAACAGCGTCGGCAACAGCGAGGCCGCCTGGGGGGCGATGAGTATAATATGGGCTGGGCCTGGCTCCTCCAGGGTTTTCAACAAAGCATTGGCAGCGCTTTCCGCCAAGGTTTCGGCTCCCTCCAGCACCACCACCGCTCCCGATCGCGTAAGCGGGACGGAGTCCTTTAGCGGGGCGGAGCCCTTTCGCTGGGCTCGAATCGGCTTGCGGGCACAGAAGCGGGATACCCCCTGCACCTGCTCCAGGCGAATTTGGGGCGGCGAGCGCCGTTGCAAGGTTTGCGCCTCCGGGGAGTCTGCCGCAATTAGGCGGCCTTGGTGCAGGTAGGTGGGGCTGACCCAGTGGAGATTGGGATGGTTGCCCGCCAGCAGCCAACGGCAGTGGGAGCACTTGCCGCAAGGGATCCCGGAGCTGGATTCGCACAAGAGGGCCTGGGCAAACCAACGGGCCATCAGCTTCCGCCCCACCCCTTGGGGGCCCAAGAAGCAGTAGCTGGAAGTCACCCGCCCCTTCTCCAGGGCCGCCACAAGCAGTCGTGCCGCCATCTCCTGTCCGACAATGTGCTGCGGAGGCAAGACCTTCACCCGGTCAGCGGTCTCGGCGCTCGGACGGAGTTCTGGCATATCTCAGCATCCGCTGGCAGAAGCTGGCAGGAAATGTTTGCGAAAATACTGCAGCGTCTCCGGTCGCAATAACCCCCGCTCCACCAAGGGATCCCCCCAGTGGGGCGAAGATTCATCCATCGGCGGCAAGGACTCCAGCACTTCAGCAGCCAACAAGTCGGCAGCCTTGAGGAACTCTCCCACCGTGCGGCACCCCGACAAACGGGCAGAATACCCCCCATCCGCAAAGAACTTGATCGTGGTTGCCTTCAGGCCGGTACACTCGCCAATGACCGCGGTCAGCTTGCCCCCCGACTGTTGCCAGCGGCTGAGGATGTCTTGGATCTGGGGCCGATCCAGCAAGCCCGCTGCCTGCAAGTTTTGGAACAGATGCCTGGCCCAGGGGGTGAGTTCCGCCAGCAAAGGATCCGTCGGCGTGTCCTCAGGATTGGCGGGAAGCTCCCCGGCATCGGTCGCAGGTTCCTCCAGTCTCCTCGTAAGGACTGTGTTTCGCTCACGCGAACGTGCTGGCTCATCTTTGGCGGTTGAACCAGAGAAGTTGGCTGCTCTCAACTGGGCTTGGGCTGCTTCGGCGATCAGCTTTTGCTGTTCGTAACTCACCTGCAGCAGACGGTTGCGATTCTGCTCAATCTTGAGATTCTCTTGCAGGGACTCCAGGCTCTGCCGATAGGCCGCCAGCAGCTCTCGCGCGTCTCGCAGTTCCACCGTCAAGTTGGCCTGCTGCTGTTGAAGGGCGCTGAGGCGGGATCCCGTGGTTTTCAGTTGTTGTTGAGCTTGCTCCAAGGCTTCTTGGCGGGCTTGCAGGGATCCCTCCAGTTGGACAATGCGCTGGTCGGCCTCGGCCCGTTCTGCCCTGAGCTGGTGGATCAGGGCTTGGCTCTGCTGCAGTTGCTCCTCCAGTTGAGCAAGGTGCGCTTCGTAGTCACGGTTGGCTGCCATCAGCTGTGCTATTTCCGCTTGCAGTTGTTGTAGCTGCGCCTGTAAGCTTTCCACCTGCTCTGGGGGAACATAGCCGGAAAGCCGCGCCATTTGGGCCTCGTGCTCTTGCTGTAGCTGGGCGTAGCGCTCTTGCCACATCTGCAAAGAGGCCCTCAGCTCCGCAATCTGTTGCTCCAAGGCGGCAACCTGCTCTGGCCAGAAGGAATCCAGATGCCGGGATAGAGCAGCCTCTGACTCTGCAGCTTGCTGGGCAAGTTGGGCCTGCAACTGATCCCGCTCCGATCGGAGCTGCTGGATTTGATGAAGCGCTGCCTCCAATTGGGCGCGTAGGTCAGCCACAACGCTGCTGGGCACCGAGTCCAACTGGCGTTTCTGCAGAATCTGGATTTGCTCTTGCAACTGCTCCAGTTCCGACTGATAGCAATCTCGCTGGGTTTGCAACTGCCGCTGCGCCTTCTGCTCGGCAGCGCGGGCAAGGGCCAGCTCCGTTTCTAGACGTTGCAGTTGTTCCCGCCAAACCCGCAAATCCTGCTGCAGCGTAGCCTGGTGCTGGAGCTCCGCCTGCTGGAGACGAATGGTGGCTTCCAGTTTTTGAATGCGCTGCTGATACTGGCTTTGAAAATCGGCAATCTGCTGGTTCATGCTGGCCAGGATCCGATCCCATTCCTGTTCCTGGAGCTCGATTTGTAGCCGCAAGGCTTCCACTTGCTTGCGGTAGTCAGCCAAGGTGGCCGGTTGAGGCTCATCGGCAAAGGGATCCGAGGCTGCCGCGGCTAATGTTCCAGGGATGGAATCTCCCCCAACTGCGGATTCGAGACTCGATGGCTGAATTGTTCCCTCGCAAGGGATCTTGGCCTCTTCGGGTACAGCCAAATCCTGGGCCAGAGCTTCTCGGCCAGGAGTTGCCGCTCTTTGGGGGGTAAGCTGAACCTCGGGTTTGGGATCCCTGGCCAAAAAAGGCTGCAGCGCCTCCCACGCATTGGGGGAAGCCATCCGCTGCAGTTGCACCTGGACATCCAAGGCGCGATCCAAAATGGCGGGCTGTACCCAACCTTTCCAGGTGAGGATTTCCCCCAATTTCCGCCCATAGCGACGCTGTTGAGCCAGAGCAACCCGCAATTGCTCAAAATCCAAGTGGCCCAGTGCCACCAAAATCTCTCCCAGAGAAAGAGACTGGCTGGGCAGGAAGCGGTAGAGAGCGGCTGGGGTGAGCCAGCCGTGCTCGAGACACACTTCTCCCAACTTGAGGTGGTTTTGCTGTTGCTCTCGCAGGGCCTGAGCCAACTGGGATTGGGAAATTAGCCCTGCCCGCAGCAGACGCTGTCCCAGCGGCAAGCTCGACTCAGCCTCACCGTCAGCAGCACCCCGCCCCTCCAGAAAGGGGAATGGGGTAGAGCCACTCTGGGAGGAAGAGGAGCGCGGAGGCATCAGAAAGGTTCCCAGCTCAGGACTATATTTGTTGTTGCTGTACTCTAGCCTATTGCTCCACAGGATAGAGCATAAAGAGATGACAACGCCACATTGCCGTATTGGCATTGTGGTCGTTTCAGGTTAGGGTGAGATGCCTGGGCTGTTGAGAAAAGCCTTTGGCCGGGGGCATTATGGCTCCGCAACGCTGACGCGACAACGCGACCGACGTTTTAGGCGTGGGCGCAGTGTCCTAGTTTGAATTGATGATTTGAATTGATGAATTGAAATGGCCATAATCGGAATGGCCATAATTGTGGACATAACTGACAGACATCAATGTTGGCTCTAAAGCCAACTCACTTTCTTCCTGCTTGAGAGAGAAGTCAAGCTCACCTGGCCCCTCTCGGGAGCGCTGCACCGGCAAGGCAAAGGAAATTGGGTCGCCAAAATCCGGCTTCTCCCTTGCCCACTAACCCGTGGGATCCAACCGCATCAACACCTGCCCAAACTCCACCGATTGCCCATTGCTCACCAAAATCTCGGTCACCACACCTGCCGTTTCAGCCTCGATTTCGTTCATCAGCTTCATGGCTTCGATGATGCACAGGGTTTGGCCCTTGTTCACCCGTTGGCCGACCCGCACAAAGTCAGGTTCACCTGGAGCCGGGGCACTGTAGAAGGTGCCCACCATCGGCGCCGTCACGTCTATCCAATGGCTGGGGGTGGATTTAGGGGCAGCGGGAGGAGAGGGTGCTTCTACAGGAGCGGGAGGGGGAGGTGCGGGGGAGACAGCAGCCGGACTGGTGGGGGTGGGGGAAAGCTCAGCCGGGATCCCTTTGCGCAAGGTGAGGCGAAAATCTTTGAACTCCAGAGTTAGCTCGGTAACATCGCTCTCTTGCAGAGCGGCCAGAAGAAGCCGAATTTCCTGCCAATTGACGACATCCAAGGGAAAGTTCACTCCTGATGCATCACCTGTCCACAACGGAAATCCATAACCGGATAAGGAGAAGGAGAACTTACTCCCGGCCCAGATAGGTGTCGGTGCGGGTATCGACCCGAATCCGTTCCCCCACCTTGATGAACAAAGGCACCTGGATCTCGGCACCGGTCTCCAGCTTGGCCGGCTTGGTTCCCCCGGTTGCGGTATCTCCCTTCACCCCTGGATCTGTTTCCACCACTTCTAGAACGACCGTGTTGGGCAATTCCACATCGATCACCTGCCCATTCCAGCGCAGGATTGACACTTGCATGTTTTCTTTCAGATATTTCACGGCGGAGCCAATTTGGGCGGCGGTAATTGGAGCCTGCTCATAGGTCTCCATGTCCATAAACACCAAGTTGTCCCCTTCCGCGTAGAGATACTGCATCTCGACTTTTTCGATGGTGGCTGCGGGCAGGGTTTCACCGGCGCGGAAGGTTTTCTCCACAACGTTGCCAGTCTGCATGTTTTTGAGCTTAGTGCGCACAAAGGCTGCCCCCTTGCCGGGTTTCACATGCAGGAACTCGATCACCTTGTAGGGAGCTCCGTCAATTTCTACAGAGACGCCAGGGCGCAAATCGTTGCTTGAGATCATGTCAGCAGAGGGATCCGTTGCTTAGACTTCCCAATCTTACCGTGACGATGGGGCACTCCGTTCGCGCTGGGGAGGCGGAGTCCGATTCAGCCCTCTGAGATCAATCGGGGGCTGGCGACCGTAGAGGGGCAGCACCTCCTGCCACTGAGGGCGCAATCCGGCCCGAAAATCGGCGCGGGCCAATTCTGCCAACGCCACCACAGGTGCAGGATCCACAAAATCGGCGGCATTCACGGATAGAGCTTGCGGCCACTGTCGGAGAGTTGCCTGCCAAGCCTCTTCCTCCCAGAGCCGATCGGCCACTTCTGCAGCGACACCCTCTTCTGTCACCCGATACACGCCGCCATACCACTCTTCTCGTTTGGCGTCCATCTGCACCGCCACCGTCAAGGGCTGTGCCGGGGATCCCTGCCAGATCCACACATGGCGGGCTAGGACGGCCAAAGCCGAGTAGCCGAACACGGGGATGCGCAGTTGCTGGCCCAGCAGGCGGGCTACACTCACCCCCAAACGGCTGCCCGTAAAGCTGCCCGGCCCCAAAGCCACAGCGATCCCGGCTACCTGTGACCAAGCCTGACGGGCCAAGAAGTCTCTCAAGCAGGGGTGCAACTGCGCTGCCATCTCCCGATCCAGCCACCAGCTCTGGCTGCGGGGTTCTCCCAGCCCCGGCTCCAACGGCAGCAGGGCCAGGCCCAAAACGGGTGTGGTGGTGTGGATCCCTAACATCCACCGAGGGGCGGACACGATCTTTCTCCCTCCTTTTTGTATTGGGTGGTTGACGAAACTTAACGGATGTTTTAAGGTTAGGGTGTCAATCTTCGCACTTCCTCAGGGAA
>NZ_JANSIG010000093.1:0-11693 GCF_047461975.1 Synechococcus sp. R55.3
ATCAAATACCCTCTAGGCTGACATTAAGAAAGCGGGCAATCTCGGCGGCTTGGTTTTCAATCTCGGCCAAAGAAGGCGGCTGCCCAACGCCGGTGAGGGGGATGTCGCCACGTCCTTTCACCCGCAAGTAGATGGCTCGGCGGGGGTTAAGCCCCTCTCTCAGCTCCACCCGTAAGCTTTGCACATCGGCAAAGTCATACTCCAGGCGGACTTCACGGTTTTTGCCCGGAAAGCCCTGGCGCACCAGCGTTATCTTTTGCGTGCGCCGGTCGAACTCGTTGTAGCCGCCTCCCAAGTTCCAATACAAACTCAGCCACTGGTATAGCCCCGCCAGGGATCCGAGCACCCCGTAAAAGAGCATGGCAATGCCCTGGGGAATAAACACCAGGCTGGCGGGATCGGAAAAGGGGAGCAAATTGCGGTGGAGATAGCTGGAAAGGCCGGCCAAGGTAAAGCCCAGCCCTCCCCCCGTCAGCGCCACCGCCCAAAAGTACACGCTGGGCCGCCGCGACCCAATCACGGTGTAGCGCAGCAGATCGGCAGAACGGATTTCAGGAACAATGGCGGACACAGTTGGGATCCCTGCGGGTTTTCCAAGGTTGGCTTCTCTCATTTTATTAGGTGGCAAGGGCTCTCCCCGGCAGAGGGGCGCTCAGGGGACTGTCAAGAGCTAGAGCCGCCTGGGGAATGGGGGCGGAAGTCCTCTGCGCTGTACAGCCCCTCTCCCGGAGGGAGTTAGGGATAGTTTTTATTGTTATGGCTCCTTTTGCTCCTTGTAAGAGCCGTAGCAGGGATCCCTGCTGGGGTTCTGAGGCGTTCTATCTGCTGACAGAGCCCAACAGCATACGCCAATGGGATCCCTCTCACCTCAGGGTTGGGTTTGGCGTGGGGTAACGATCCTGCCCTCCCCTGGGGCAACTTCCGAGGAACGGGGGCGGGCCGGCGCAGAGGGCTCATCAACGGCATTCGAGGGAGAGGCAGGGTTGGGATCCGGCTCGGGAGAAGCCGTCTGCTCCGGTTCTGCGGCAGGGGGAGAAGGCTGAGGCTCAGGGGTTGGGTCTGGCAAGGCTGGCGGCTGGGGTATGGCGTCTTGGGCCGTTCGTTCCCCAAAAGCCGACAGGGCGATGGCGGCTTCCCCGCGGCTAACCGGCTCGAAGGGGTTGAAGGTGCGGATGGGGCCAAAGGTGCGCAGCACGGTGGAGGCATTCTCTAGGCTGCGATCCGCTACCAGAGCAGGAATGGCTTCAGGAGGAATTTGCGCCGCATCGGTGAACCCCCAGCGCTCCTCCAGCTCCGCTCGGGATCCCTTGATCTGGCCGGGAGGTAAGTCCAGAGGCACCTTCATGCGGATCAACTCTGCCCGCGACAGCAGGCTGTTGGGGCGAAACTCTCGATTGGCATCTCCGGCAATTATGCCGGCAGCTCCCAGGGCTTGAATGTAGCGAAAGTTGGGATCCTCTTCCGGCACATCCAAAAAGAGGGGGCGTTCCGAGGGGGATCCCAGGCGGATTTGCCGGCTGGGCTCATCGGCGTGGATGGCGTTGTTGGCCAACACCAGCCAACGGGCAAACTCTCCGCGACGAACGCTGCGCTGCGGCTGAAATTCGCTGCCGGGGATATCGGCAAAAACTCCCAACCGATCTAGGTATCCCACCGAACGGGCCACCAGAGATCCCGGCTCCAGGTCTGCAAAGCGGCTGCTGTCCTGGCTGGGCAGAGGTGAAGAGGGGGCGGGAGCAGTGGGGATCGAGATAGAGGGTGGGATGGATCCCGGCGAAGGTTGAGGCGAGGGAGATGCCGGCAGCTCAGGTTGGGCTGTGGGCGGGCCCACTGGGCGTACAGCGCGCTCCAGCCGTTCTCCCCACTCGGTTCCCTGGCAAGCCGACAACAGCCAGAGCAGCGGAATAAGGCTGCCGAGCTTGAGCCAGGGGCCAGGCCGCATAGGTTTAGACTGATGATGCACCGCTCTACCTTTCTCTATTGGTCTCTATTGGGCCCATTTGCGGCTAAACTCCTCCAGCACATCCAGCAGGTTAAGCAGGCTTTGCATCGGCAGGAGATCGGCCAGGGGCAATTCTTTGCGCCCACCCCCCACTTTCACCGGGATCCCTTGCAAGATCTCTGTGACGGCGTCCTCATCCACCTTGCCTGCCATCACCTGGGGTGCCAGTCGCTCCGCCAAAAGGGTATGCAGGTGGGCATCGCGCAGGTAAAGATGCCAGCGGGCCACATCGATGTAAACTTCCTTGCCAATGGCAGCGGCCAATTGCTCAATTTCTGGGTTGCTGGGCACTTTGGCCATCCCTCAGCTCCGTTGGTGGTTGCGTCTGCCCCTCCCTCAGAATCATAACCCGAACCCAAGGACTCCTCAGGGAGAGCTGGCAGCCGAGCGGTCGGGTAGAGGTAGGGCGAAGTTCTCTTGCAACTGCCGCAGCATCAACAGGTGCTCTAGGGCCAAGCGATCCCGTTCTGTCCGCAGCCGGCTCAGTTGGGCCTGAATTTGGCGGATATCGGCCTCGTCGGAGTCCCAGGTTTGCAAAAGGCGGTAGAGGCGCTCTTGTTGGTCGGCAATTTGCCGGTTTAGGCGGGCTAGACGGCGGCTGAACTCCACATCCATTTCCTCTGCCAGCTCGGGATCCGGCAGCAGGGCCAAGCGATCCCAATGGATGCCCAGGTCGGCCAAGCTTGGCGGGGGCGGATCCAACTCCTTGAGAAGGGGGAAGTCCGGAAAGGGCGATAGCTCCGTCTTGGGAGGGGCCCATTGGTTTTGATCGGGGGCAGGGGTGAGACGGGATCCGGGTGAAGGCAGGTTTGTGGGCTGGGGGGCAGGCTCCTGTCCACTGGGAGAGGAGTGCAACTGCTTCGGACTCCGTCCCGCCGGCGCGGACGGCGTTGCCAGATGGCTACTGCTGGGATCTGCCTGGGCCGACAGGGATCCCAGACTGCATAGCCAAAGGCAGACTCCTAGCCCACAAGCCCAGCGAACTGCTTTTTCCACCCTGCGCTCCTCAGTCTTTCTCAAGCCTGCTCAGGTCATTCCCAGCCCACCAAGGACTCCGTCCCGTTGATGCGAACGGCTCCGGTCCCGTTGGCGGAGCGAGATCCACGGTCGGGCATTGCCTCAAACAAAATCGAGTAGGCATCTTGTTTTTGCCCCGCCTCGAAAAGATAGCGTTGGGCAACACGAGCAGAGGCAGGCACGATGGCCACACGCACCGGCGGATCTTCCAGCGATACCAAAGGCTGGGGATGAGACCAACGCCATCCCACCCAGCCCGCCCCTGCCAAGGCCACCACAGCCGCTGCCACTCGTCCCCAAGGGGTGCCCTTGCGTCGCCGCCAGCCCAGGTCGAGCATTGGCCGCCGATCCAGCTCAGCGAACACACGGCTAATCAACAGCTCCGTCTGGATGGGATCCAAGGTGGGGGCCTTGAGGTTGGCCAAACCGGCCTGTAAAGCTGCCAGTTGGCTGTACAGTTGCCGCGCTTGGGGATCGCTGGCCAGCCAATCTTCCACCTGCCGCGCCTCTTGAGACGACAATTCCCCATCCAAGTAGGCGCTCAACTGTTCAAAGCGCTCATCCACCACCGGCAGCTCTTGCTGGGGATCCCTGGGGTCGGGGTTGGGGTTGCCGCGAACCATGGTCATTCACCATTAAGGTAGGGTTTTAGGGTGGATTGTAGGCGAGCGCGGGCGCGCGCAATGCGAGACTTAACAGTGCCCAAAGACACCCCTGTGATCTCGGCAATTTCCTCATAAGCCATCCCCTGAATTTCCCGCAGCAGGATTGTCTGGCGAAAGGCCTGCGGCAGGTCGCGGACGGCTTGGTGCAATCGCTCGTAGAACTCGCAGGTGGCGAGGTGCTCATGGGGACTGGGGCTCTCGCTGGGCAGCTCCCATTCCATCTCGCTATCCCGCATCTGAATCGGCGCATCCAGAGAAAGGGGCTGCTGCTGTCGTTTGCGCTTGCGCAGCTCGTCGTAAAACAGGTTGGTGGCGATCCGCCCCAGCCAGCTGCGAAATTTTGCCGGCTCCTGTAGGCGTTTCAGGTGGCGGTAGGCCCGGATCCAAACTTCCTGGGCCAAGTCATGCCGGTCCTGCCAGTCCGGGGCAAGATGATAGAGCACCTTGTCCACATGGGCCTGATGGCGACGCATCAACTCGGCAAAAGCCTCCCGATGGGGCTGGGATCCCTGCTGACAGATCAGCACCAGATCCACATCAGCGAGCTTTTCGGGCCGCACAGGCACGTTCTTCACCAAGACCGACCAGCGCTGGCCACTGATGTCGCTGAGGGCAGCATCCATAGGCATCCATAAGTTCTAACAACAACAGCGGAGGGATCCCCTCCCAGACAGAACCTCTGTTGCCCAGACGAAATGGCAGAGTTTGGGTTCCCCCCACCCTCAACCGCAGGGTAGCTCTAGAGGCTCTGAGGGCCATACCGGCAAGACCACCTCCTCATTGGATCTTGGCGCACATGGCAGGACGGTGGACACAGGAGCACTTTTGCAGGATAGCTCTTGAGTTGATAACTGGGCTACAGTGGGCTTGCGGTATGGTAAAACCCCGACCCGGCATGACTTCCGATGCTCCTGTTGCCGTCCTCTCCGAGCTCAAGGCGGTACCCATGTTGGCCGAACTTTCGGCAACGTCCTTGCAATGGCTGGGATCCCAGGTCAAGCTGCGGGATATCCCGGCGGGACAGGCCCTCTTCATGCAAGATGCCTGGGGCAGCGTAGTTTATCTGATCCTCGCCGGCTGGGCTAAGGTGCGGCGGGCTTTGCGGGCGCAAGACAGCACCAAAACCCTTGCCTTGCTGGGGCCGGGCGCTTGGGTGGGGGAAATGGCGGTACTGGACGAAGCTCCCCGCTCGCGAGATGTGCTGGCCCTAACCCCGCTGCGGGTGGCCGGGATCCCGGCGGCAACCTTCAAAGCGCTGATGTTGCGGGAGCCGCAACTGTGTTACCAGCTGGCCTGCAGCCTCTCCCGTCGCCTGCGCCTGGCCAACTTGCAGGCGGATCTTGACCAGCAGAGCCCCCCGCTGCGAGTGGTGCATACGCTGGTGCAACTGGCGGAAGCTTTTGGCGAGAAGACCCCCCAGGGGATGCGCATTGTCTACCCTCCCCCCCAGGATTTGGCCGATATCAGCCAAGTTAGCCGGGAGACAGCCCTGGCGGTACTGAGCCGTCTGCAGCAGCAGGGGGTTATTCAGCCGCTGCCGGAGCAACAGTCTTTGCTGCTGATCCGGTACGCCAAACTGCTGGAGGCCACCCGTCTGCTTTAGATATTGAAGATATTGACCCATGTCTCCCCAACCGATTTCTCCCCATCCAGGACAAGAATCTGTCTGGGACTATCCGCGCCCACCTCGTCTGGAGCCCACCACAGAACTGGTGGAAGTTCTCTTCAATGGCGAGCTCATTGCCCAAAGCCGCCGTTGCTACCGCGTCCTGGAAACCAGCCACCCGCCCACCTACTACATTCCCCCCACCGACGTTCGACTGCAGTATCTCCGCCCCAGCTCTCGCACCTCTTTCTGTGAGTTCAAAGGGGCTGCCTGCTACTGGACAGTTCAGGTCGGATCCCAAACAGCTGTAGATGCCGCCTGGAGCTATCCGGATCCCAGCCCGGCGTTTTTGCCCATCCGCGACTACCTTGCCTTTTATCCAGGCCGTGTGCAGGAGTGCCGGGTAGGTGGAGAACGAGTCCGGCCTCAACCCGGAGATTTCTACGGCGGTTGGATCACCTCAAAGGTCGTAGGCCCTTTCAAAGGAGAGCCGGGTAGCTGGAACTGGTAGGGGCGGAGCAGCGATTCCCGAGGGGGGATCCCTTTTACCCACGAAAAGGACTACAGTTAAGTCGATGCGGGTAAGTTGTCCAAGGACTCCGTCCCGCTGGCACGAACAGGAGAGCGCGGACAAAAACCATGACGGTGCGGGTGCCCCTCGACTATTATCGGGTTTTGATGCTGTCGGCACGGGCAGATGAGCATCAGATTGAGCAGGCATACCGGGAGCGAATCGATCTCAAGCCGGGCGAGCGCTCCTGGCTGCTGGAGTTCTCGCCACAGGCTGTGGAAGCTCGCGCTCAAATGATCCAAGAGGCAGCTTCTGTGCTGCTTAACCCTGAGGCACGGCGAAACTACGACGAACATCTCATGCCGGCGGATCCCACCTTAACGGTGGAGGAGGCGCACCTACCGGGAGTGCTGTGCTTGTATTGCGAAGCCGGAGAATACCAAGCTGCCTTGGACTTGGCTCAACATATGCTGGAGCAGGGCCACCCTGCTCGTTCCGATGCCATTTTGGCGCGGGCCATCGCTCGTCTGGAACTGGGTCGAGAAGCCTGGCAACAGGGATCCTACGAAGAGGCGGCGCGTTCTTTACAGGCGGGCTTGGCGGAGCTGGAGGAGTATCAGGCCTTTCCGCAGATGCAAGCGGAGATCCGCATCGATTTGGGCAAGCTGCGCCCCTATCGCATTTTGCAACTCCTCAGCCACGAGGCCCATGCTCCCGCCCCAGCCGGAAGAGAGACTCTTGTGCTCCGCACCGCTGATGCGAATGGGGAGCGGCAGCAGGGACTGGCTCTCCTCAAAGCCATGCTGGACGAACGGGGCGGCATCGAGGGGGTGGGGCAGGATGGCTCTGGCCTCAGCACCGAAGATTTCCTCCGCTTTATCCAACGGGTACGTCGCCACCTCACCCTCAAAGAACAGCAAGAGCTGTTCGAGCAGGAGGCTGAGCGTCCCTCGATGGTGGCCGCCTACTTGGCCGTGCAGGTGTTGCTGGCGGCAGGTTATCTGGAAAACCGCCCGGCTCTGGTGCGGCGTGCTCGCGGCTACCTGGCTCGTCTGGCGCAGCGGCAAGATGTACACCTGGAGCAAGCCATCTGTAGTCTGTTGCTGGGGCAGACCGAAGAGGCGCTCGCCCATCTGCGCTCCACCCAAGAAGTAGAGGCCTTGCAGTTTATCGAAGAACACTCCGCCGGTTCTCCCGACCATCTGCCGGGTCTGTGCCGCTTCACAGAAAAATGGTTTCAGGAGGAGGTGTTCCCGGAATTTCGCGGTCTGGAAGCCACCCAAGCGACGTTGCAAGCCTACTTCGACAACCCCCAAGTGCAAGCTTACCTGGACGAAATGCCCAGCCGCGAGGATCCGCCGGCGGGGATGCTCTCTCCCAAAGTCCCCCATCCCCCACCTCATTTGCCTGCCGTGGTGGGTGGCGTGCGCCCCCCTAATCCAACCCAAGAATTGCAGCGCCCCCCCACCCCTTGGCAACGGGGAGGAGTGATGCCACCGCCAGAACCCCCGCGCCTCTCGGATTTGCCCTCCTACCGGAGCACCCCCAAGGCGGGCGTCTCTGCTCTTGCGGATGAGAGTTCTAGTGCCCAAGACCGTTCCCCTCAGGGGGACGGAGTCCAGGGCCTAAGGTCCGCTGGCGCGATCGGTTTGCAGGATGTGGAGCGTTACCGCCGCAGCCGCTTGGGGGGCCGCAAGCGTCCTACCTTTCCCGCTGGCGTTCGTTTGGGCTCCGCACCGCTGGCGCGAATGGCCGGGGTGGTCGGTGTGGGCATCCTCTCCCTATTGGTCATCTGGCAAATGTTGCGGGGCCTCTTCACGCCGCCGCCGGCACCACCGCTGGAGCAACCCCAGGTGCAAATTGAGCAGCCGCCGGTTGACATATCGCCACGCGACGCCTCCGCGAACGACAATCCCGGCCAGACAGAACCCGCTCCCCCGCCTGAGCTAACTGGCCCTCTGGCGGAGTGGCAAGGAGTACAACAGGTGCGGGTGGTCTCCAACGATGGCCTCAACATTCGCCAGCAACCCAGCCTGACGGGAGCCATTGTCGGGACAGCCCCACGCCAAGCCCTGCTGCGGGTGGTGGAGGTGCAGGCTGGGGAGGGACAGGTGCCCGTCTGGCTGCGCATCGAGCGAGATGGGGCTCCGGGGGGATGGGTCGCTGCCCAGTCGGGCTCCACCCGTCTGGTGGAACGGCTCTAGCTCTCCCTTGCTGCCAGCTGTTATTGCTCCGCAACGCTGCTGCGACCGCGCTACGGGGACGGAGTTCTCGGTCCCGCCCTTTTAAGGGGTATAGTCTGCTTCCTTCTCAACTGTTGTGGATATTCTGCGCAATGCCCCGCTGGGGATTTATCTGGAAGAGCCTCGCACCTGGCTACATTGCCTGGATCCGCGGGTTAAGCTGGCCTGGCTGCTTAGCTTTCTCCTCAGCCCCATTTTGGCCGGCAATGGTTGGCGCTTGGCTGTGGTGGTGGCTCTTCTGCTGCTAACTGTGGCGGCCCGTCTGCCGCGCCGGGTTTGGTCGGGCCAACTCTCCCTGGTGCTGGCCCTGAGCCTGCTCACCTTTGGGATCACCAGCTTGGCGCCGGATGGATTGGGGGTTTTTCCCCAACCGCAACGGCAGGATATGCAGGTGGTGGGCTATGGGCTGACCGGGATCCCCGCTGTTCCCGTTAGCGGTGCAGGGCACTTCGACTTGGCCGTAGAACAGGGATCCCCAGACCGTGCCTGGCGGGCGCAAACCCGTGCCTGGCAAACTCCTTATCGCTACCGCCTGGTTCAGTTTTCCCTATTGGGACGAACCTTTCAGGTCTCCCGCCGTTCTCTATCGGTGGCGCTGCGGCTGGGCACCCTCATTTTTACGTTGCTCTACGCCACCCATTTGTTTTTGTTGACCACGGCCCCCGAAGAAATTGCCGAAGGGATCGGCCAATGGTTGCAGCCTCTCAAGCGTTGGAGATGGCCGATTGCCGAAGTAATTCTCACCCTCACCTTGGCGCTGCGCTTTCTGCCTTTGGTGATGGAAGAGGTGCAAAACTTGGCGCGGGCGGTGCGAACTCGGGATGTGCGCTGGGGATCCCTGAGTTTCCGGGGCGGGATGCAAACCCTGCTGGCCTTGGTGGAGCGCTTTTTTGAAAACCTGCTCCTGCGTGCTGAACAGACGGCTATGGCAATGCAGGCCCGTGGGCTGACCGGCCCAGACCATCCCCTGCGCTGGCACCGCCTACAACTGCGGCGGCTGGATCGCGGCCTACTGGCTCTACTGCCCCTGTTTTGGCTGCTCAGAACCTTGTCCCCCTAAGGTGACCGGCAACACAGCTTTTTCCTACCCAGGGGGATGGGGCTCGTCGCTGCCCATCGGCATGAGCAGCCGAGAGACACAACGCCCATCGGAAGAGAGGTAAAAGGAGAGCTGGCCCCCCATCCGCTGCACCACCCGTTGACACAGGCTGAGTTCCAAACCAGGACTCACCGATAGAGGCGACTTGAGCAGAGGATCTGCGTAGATCACCTGCTCTGGCCCCAACTGAAGGGCGGCCATCAGGTGAGGGTCGAAGCTGCCCTGATCCACCACCAGCAGCTCTGCATACCCAAAGTGCTCCGCACCGCTGTCGCGAACGCTGGCTTGGCTCCACAGATCCAGCCGCCCCCCTTCCGGGCTGCGCAAAATAGCGGCTGTCAACACCTCCCAGAGCACCATCTCCAGTCGTTCGGGATCCCCCTGGACGGCAATGCTCATGTCCCCATGGGCCCGCGGCCACAGCTTGCGTTTTTGGGTCAGGGCCTCCACCCGGCGCAGGCTTTTGCGCACCAAGGTTGCCAAGGGCACCGACCGCAACTGCGGCTGCACCTGCCAAGTTTCCGACTGCAACAACGGCCTTGTGGAGACGGTCAGATCCCGCAGCCCTCTGCCGATCTCCACCACCTTTTGCCAGCGGGTGGCTTCGTCTCCGGGGATCTCCGGCACCTGACCCAGGCGGTGCAGGCTGTCCAGAAGGGCATTCTGCATATCCAGCAGGCGGCGGTGCTTGTACCAGTTCAACTCCCTGAGCACCTCCTGCCGCTCTTGCAAAGTTTGCATCCAGAGCAAGCGCCGCAGCGTCCAGCCGCAGGTCTGGGCGATCAGCATCACAGCCGCCCGCTCGTCGGGATCCCAAACCTTGCCCGCTTCTGCCCCCAAGATCAAAACTCCCAAAGCTCCCGCCTGCGAGGAGTTTGTCTCCCCCAGCGCCACCAGCAGCCAGGATCCCAGGCCGGTAGCAAAGTGCTCCGCACCGCTGACGCGACTGAGCCAAGTGCGGCTGGCAGGGGGGATCTGGGTGAGCGGGAGAGGTTCTGCTGACTGCAGCGCGTAGGCCAGTAGGGGATCTTGCAGATCGATCTCGGTGGGGCCGGTCTCCGTCCCGGCAGCAAAAGATGGCTGGAGCTGAGCCCGGCTCTCCCCCGGCTGCCAACTAACCATGAGCGCCAGAGGGATCCCCAGCAATTGGGCCGTCTGTCGAGTGGTAGTGGTGTACAGATCTGACAAGGTGGCCGAGTTTTGCAAGGTTAAACAAGTGGTGATCAGGCCCTTGAGCAACTGCTCTTGTCGTTGCCGGCGTTGTTCTGACCGAATTTGCCGCAGGATCACCCCCACCTGTTGGGCAATCCCCCGCAGCAGTTGCCGCTCTTCCCGGCTCCAGGCCCGTAGCTGGGGATGCAACACCAAGAGCAGCCCTTCCACGGGTGTGTTGGCCCCGGTATGGGTCAGCATCAGGGAACGAACTCCTGCCAGTTCCTGCCGCCAAGAGAGCAGGCGCAGATCTTGGTCGTAGTTTTCTGCCACCACCACCTCGCTGCGCATGAGATCCTGCCAGTCCTGGTCGCTCAGAGGGCTGAACTGCTGCGGCAAAGTCTGCTTGCCCTGTTGCTCCGCGACGCTGCGGTACTCGTAGAAGAGGCGGGGGATGGAGCTGTCGCTATCCACCGTCAACACGGCTACTGCACCGACTTTCAGACGCTGGCCCAGGCCGACAATGGCTTGCTGGAGAGCCTGTTGCAGCTCTGCCGGGTTGTAAACCGAGCGGCCCACCTGCTGCACAAACTCTTGGTCATCGGCCAACTGGCGAATGCGGCGATCCAGATTTTCCAGAGGGCTGGCCAGGGCCAACCCATTGGCGGCAGCGGCCACCAACTGTCGCTCAGCGGCTTGCCAGGTACGGGGCACATCGGATTGCACCCAGATAAACCCCAGCAGATCCTTCTCCAGCAAAATCGGGGCTGCCAAAACAGCCTGGGCTCGCAACTGCTGCATCAGCTTGGGGGGAACCTCAGAGCGAGTCGTCCCTGTGCCGCCCACCACCACCTGGCCATCGGCGAGGGTGTAGTACATGTCCCCCAATTCCCGCAGCGAAAGGCTGACCTCTCCTGTCGGCCCTGCTCCGACTTTCTCCGCCCCGCTGTCGCGAACAGCTTTGGGGACGCTCCCGTGGGGAACGAACTGACCCTGGCTGCGCTCGTGCCAATACACCTGAATGTGGACAGCGCCCAGAAAAGACTGTAACTCCTGCCTCACCAGGCTGACCCGTTCCTGCAGGGATCCCACCTGGCGCATCGCCGTTCCCAACCTCAGGAGCGGATCCTCAAGGCGCTTTTCGGTCTGCTGCTGCCAAGCGTTTTCCAACTCCTGCAGAGAGGCTGCCAACTGCCCCAGCAAAATTCCCAAGAGAGCCTTTTCGTCCTCACGGGTGGTAACCCCCCACATTTGGGATCCCAGCATCAGGATCCCCAAGCAGCGCCGCCGTCCCACTGCCGTTCGCGACAGCGGGCCGTAGGCCGAGAAGGGATAAATGAAACAGCCCTGGATCCCGCCCAGTCGCCTGGCCTCCCGCTGCCAAATGCCCATGCGCGG
>NZ_JANSIG010000094.1:0-11615 GCF_047461975.1 Synechococcus sp. R55.3
GGTAGTAATCCGTACTGAACATATTATACATTATTTTCAGTATAGTTGAGCTTATTATTGACTAGAGTCATGCTCTCTGCTGATTGTTGCCCAGGGGGAGCGGGCTGGAACGGTGCGCACCAGGGTCACGTTGTCGGACGAAGGGGTGGGTGCTGGGATCCCATGGGCCGCAGGGGGCTGGGAAAGGCATCCCTGAGCCATAGCCGATAATAGGACTGTCCTCTTGCTATCCCGCTTTCTATGCCCAGCTCCATCATTTCCCCGGAAAACCTGCTGGATCTTTGTGAACAGGGTGTGTACAAGGCGTTGGCCGCTGGAGCCGACCAGGCAGAAGTGTTTGCCAACTCAGGCCGGGAAACGGAAGTCACGTTTGAAAAAAACGACCTGAACCTGGCCCGCAGCAGCAGCGAGACCCTGTTCGGCATTCGGGTTTTCTGTGGCGGCAGGCTGGGCTTTGCCACCTCCAACCGCCCGGAAGAGTTAGCTGAGACGGCTGCTGAGGCTGTGACCATGGCCAAGGCTTCGCCGGCGGATCCCCTGAACGGGCTGCCGGAGCCCCAACCTCTGCCCCAGGTGCCCTTTGCCCTTGATCCGGGGCTGCTGGAACTGGATGCCGCCACCCTGACCCAGTTGGGATCCCAATTGCTGGAGTGGGTGCGATCCAAAGACCCTCGCATCACCATCGACAACGGCTCCCTCAGCGTTGAGGAAGAGACCCTGGCTATCGCCTCTTCCACCGGCATCCGGGCCAACTACCACAGTGTCGAGGCGGGGGGATCCCTGTTTGGCATGGCCATCGACGGGGACGAGGTGGGCAGCTTTGCCTACGACGGCGACAGCGTCCAGAAGCGGGCCGATCTCATCCCAACGCTGGAGCGGGCTTTTGATCGCTTTGTCCAAAAATGTGTGGGGGCGCTGGGGGCTACCGAAGGGGAGAGCTTTCGCGGCCCTATCATTCTCCCTCCAGATGTGGTGGAGGACTTCCTGGGGGATCTCCTCTTTGTCTTGGGGGCAGATGCGGTGCGCAAAGGCAAAAGCCCTCTGGCGCAAAAAATGGGATCCCGGATCGCCAGCCCGTTGCTCACCGTGGTTTCTGAAGGCCTGGGCCTGCCCGGCTACCCCATTGAGCCCTTCGACCGCGAAGGGATCCCTCGCCAAATCACCCCCTTGGTTCACGAAGGGATCCTCTGCAACTTCATGTACAACAGCTACGAAGCTCGCGCTGCCGGGATCCCGTCCAACGGCCATGCCACAGGGGGGGCGGGCAGCCTGCCGGGGGTGGGGCCAGCTTGTTTGAGAGTGGCGCCGGGGACAACCCCCCTGTCTGAGCTGTATGCCATGGAGCGGGGCATTATTGTCACCCGTCTTTCCGGCAGCAGCAACCCCATCACCGGCGACTTTTCCGGGGTGGTGAAAGGGGGCTTCTTGGTCAAAGGCGGCGAAAAACGCCCCATCCTGGAGACCACCATTGCCGGCAATCTCTACGATTGTTTGCGTAATATCTCCGCCATCTCACAAGAGGTGACCGTTTTCAACGGCAGCACGGCTTTTCCTGCTCTGCGCATTGAAGATGTATCGGTAACGGCTGGCTAGTCGCGCCGGCGGGACGGAGTCCTGAATAACTGGGTATCGTGGGGGGCGGACAAGCCTTCCTGACCAGAGGGTGGAGAGTAGCCAGTCTGCGAACAGGCAGGAGACAAACAGAGGGTGGATCCTATGTGGCCAGTAGAGGGTCGGCAGCGCGTCATCATCGAGGCGGTGACACCGGAAATCGACGGCGGGCGCTACGCCATCAAGCGGACGGTGGGAGAGTATGTGGTGGTGGAAGCGGACATCTTCGCCGACGGCCACGATCAGCTCTCGGCGGTGCTCTGTTTTCGCGAGGCCGGTGCAGAGGGTTGGCAGGAGATCTTCATGGATCCCATCGGCAACGACCGCTGGCGGGCCCAATTTCAGGTCACTCAGATCGGCCAAGCTTCTTACCGGATTTTGGCCTGGGTGGATCCCTTCAAAACCTGGCAGCAGGATCTGTACAAGCGGGTGGAGGCCGAGCAGGATGTTTCTGTGGAGCTGCTGATCGGGGCCGAGCTGATCGAGCGGGCCGCCCAACAGCAAAGCGGCGATCGCGGTGGCGGCGCGGAGCACTCTCTGCAGGCAAAGCTGCGCAACTACGCCCAAACACTCCGCCAAGGGGGGGATCCCGCCATAGAAGCAGCCCTATCCCCCACGTTGGGATCCCTGATGCAGGTTTACGGCGAGCGCCCTTTTGTCAGCACCTACCCAGAGCGGCGGGTTTGGGTGGATCCGGTCAAAGCCCGCTTCAGTGCCTGGTACGAGCTGTTTCCCCGCTCCTGTGGCCCCAACGAACACACCCACGGCACCTTCCGAGATGTGGTCGCGCGGCTGCCGCTGATTGCGGAAATGGGCTTTGATGTGCTTTACCTGCCCCCCATCCATCCCATTGGGCGCACCTTTCGCAAGGGCAAAAACAATGCCATGACCGCCGAGCCAGAGGACGTGGGTTCTCCCTGGGCCATCGGCGGGCTGGAAGGCGGGCACAAAGCCATTCACCCCCAATTGGGATCCCTGGCCGACTTTCATCATCTGGTGGCGGAAGCCAAACGGTTCCACATCGACATCGCCCTGGATATTGCCTTTCAATGCTCTCCGGATCACCCCTATGTAAAAGAGCACCCGGAATGGTTTAAAAAGCGGCCCGATGGCAGCATTCAATATGCGGAGAACCCGCCCAAAAAGTATCAGGATATCTATCCCCTCAACTTTGAAACAGAAAACTGGCAAGCCCTTTGGGAAGAATTGAAAGGTGTGATCGAATACTGGATTGACCAGGGGGTCAAGATCTTCCGGGTGGATAACCCCCACACCAAGGCATTCGGCTTTTGGGAGTGGTGTATTGGTCAGATCAAAGCCAAGCACCCGGAGACGATCTTTCTGTCCGAAGCGTTCACTCGCCCAAAACTGATGAAATCGCTGGCCAAGCTGGGCTTTACCCAGTCCTACACCTATTTCACTTGGCGCAACGACAAGTGGGGCCTGACCGAGTATTTCACCGAGCTCACCCAAAGCTCAATGCGGGAGTACTATCGCCCCAACCTGTGGCCCAATACGCCCGATATTTTGAACGAGTTTTTGCAAAAGGGGGGTCGCCCGGCTTTTATGCTGCGTTTGATCCTCGCGGCTACCCTCGGGGCCAGCTACGGCATCTATGGCCCGGCTTTTGAACTCTGCGAAAACCGCCCGCTCCGTCCCGGCAGCGAAGAATATCTGGACTCGGAAAAATATCAAATCCGCCACTGGGATCTGGATGCCCCGGATAACTTGCGGCCTTTGATCCAGCAGGTGAACCGGATCCGGCGACAAAACCCGGCCCTGCAGAGCGACTGGAGCTTGGTGTTTCATCCCACCGACAACGAGGCCCTGATTTGCTATTCCAAGCGCACCTTCAGTGGCGATAACCGCATTTTGGTGGCAGTGAATTTGGATCCTTTCCACATTCAGTCCGGCTGGGTCACCCTCAACTTGGGGGCTCTGGATTTGGAGCATTGGCAAACCTTTAAGCTGACCGATCTGTTGGACGGCCAGCAGTATTCCTGGCAGGGATCCACCAACTACATCAAGTTGGATCCCTGGACGATGCCTGCCCATATTTTTCTCCTGGAGAGCTGAAGACCCTGAGAAGGACAGTACAGTGGTGTCATGCCCTCTGCGGAGTTCTCTCGATGGGCCAGGAGATTGCCTGCCTCAGCTTTGGCGCCGAAGACTTTGCCAAGTTCGCCGCTCAACTCCGGCAAGAGACGGATTTGCTGGAGCGCTGGTTGGCCGGTGCGCCGGGGCTGGATCCGGCTTGTCAGCCCTTTGCCCAGGGATCCCCGGTGGGCGGGTTTGAGCTGGAGGCATGGCTGGTGACCCCTCAGGGAGATCCGGCCCCGATAAACTCAGCCTACCTGGAAGCGGTGAACGATCCGCTGGTGGTGCCGGAACTGGCCCAGTTCAACGTGGAGATCAACAGCCGGCCCCAAGTTTTGGTCGGCTCGGCTCTGCGGCAGTTTCAGCAAGAGCTGGGCCAAACGTGGGATCGCTGTTGCCGGGTGGCCGAACACTTGCAGGCGGGGTTGATGATGATCGGGATTTTGCCCACGGTGCAGCAAAAGCAACTGACCTTGGAGATGATCTCCCCCCGCAAGCGTTACCTGGCCCTCAATGAGCAAATCCTGAACTTGCACCGGCGCGAGCAATCCCCAGGGATCCCGTCTCTGGGGCTGGAGATCGAAGGGCCTGCCACCCTGTTGCGGGTGGCTCACCCCGACATCATGCTGGAAGCGGCGACCACCTCTTTCCAAATCCATCTGCAGGTGGCCCCCCACCAGGCAGCCCGCTACTTCAACGCTTCTCTCATCGCCTCGGCCCCTTTGGTGGCGCTGGCGGCCAATTCCCCCTACCTGTTCGGGCACGATCTGTGGGCAGAAACCCGCATCCCTTTGTTTGAGCAAGCTTTGGATGGGCCACCCCCGCCCTCCCCCACCCACTACCCCCGCGTCACCTTCGGGCAAGGCTATGTACAGGGATCCCTGATGGAGCTGTTCTGGGAAAACCTGCATCGCTACCCGGTGGTATTGCCACAAAGGTTAGCCACTTCCCCATCAGAGCTGGCCCATTTGCGCCTCCACAACGGCACCATCTGGCGCTGGAACCGACCCCTGATCGGCTTGGATCCGGTTCCCCATCTGCGCATCGAACAGCGGGTGGCAGCGGCAGGCCCAACCCTACCCGACATGATCGCCAATGCGGCCTTCTACTTTGGTCTGGTGCAAGCCTTGGGATCCCAGCCCGTTTCCCCCGAGCAGGAGCTAAGCTTTGCCCAGTGCCGCGCCAATTTCTACACGGCTGCCCGCTTCGGCCTGGAGGCCCCCATCACTTGGCTCAAGGGTTGGCAGGGATCCCTGCGCCAATTGCTGCTGGAAGAGCTGATCCCCCTGGCCGAGGGAGGGCTGGCCCAACTGAACTTGGCCCAACAGGATATCCAAGTGTATCTGGGCATTCTCCGCGCCCGCGTCGAGTCGGGGCAGAATGGGGCCACCTGGCAGCGCCGCTACGTGGCTCGGCATGGTAAAGATATGCAACAATTAACCTGTGCCTACTGGGAACGGCAGCGGCAAGGCCAACCGGTACACACCTGGGATCTCAGCTAGGGCTCTCTCCACAGCCGGTTGTACCAGCGGTGGGCCACCGCGGCGGCAGGACGGATCCCTGGCCCGCATCTCGAGTGGGCAAACTCTCTCTCAGATGGCCTTGTTGCGACCCGAGCTACCGCAGCGAAACGGTTCATTCGCGACCAAGGACTTCGTTGGACTTCTGCTCCCCCCTACTCCAGGGAGAGAGGCCAGAAGCCAGAAGTTTGAGTCGAGCCTCTTAGCCCAAACAGTATGCTCACCGTTCTCGATCATCTACCGGATCAACTGCTGGATCTAGAGGCCCATCAGCTTTACGACCGATTGGGTGGGCCAACCCTCATCCATCTGCCGGGGCGACGGGATCCGGCCCTGTTTGTCTCTGTGCTGCTGCACGGCAACGAAACCACCGGCTGGCAGGCGGTGCGACAGCTTCTCCGCCGCTACAGTCCTCTGCACCGCTGCCGCGAACGGGAATTGCCCCGCTCCCTTTCCCTCTTCATCGGCAATGTTCAGGCAGCCCGTCAAGGACAACGGCGGCTGGACGGCCAACCCGACTACAACCGCATTTGGGGCCCCGGCTCCACCCCCGAGCACGCCATGGCCCAGGCCGTCCTGCAGCAAATGCAGCGGCGGGGCGTTTTTGCCAGCGTCGATATCCACAACAACACGGGCACCAACCCCCACTACGCCTGTGTCAATCACCTGGATGCCCCTACCCTGCACCTGGCCACCCTGTTTGGGCGCACTGTCCTCTATTTCACCAAGCCAGAAGGGGTACAGAGCATGGCCTTCGGGCGCTTCTGCCCGGCGGTGACCCTGGAATGCGGCAAGCCGGATCAGCCCCACGGCACCCAGCATGCCTACGAATTCTTGGAAGCCTGCCTGCACCTGTCGGCGATCCCGCAGCGCCCTGTCTTCCGCCAAGATATCGACCTCTTCCACAGCGTCGCCATTGTCAAAATCCCGGATCAGGTGAGCTTCAGCTTTGGGGAAGAGGATGGCAACCAAGAGGGATCCCCCTCTCACATCCGCTTCCCGCCGAATTTGGATCTCCTCAATTTTCGGGAGCTTCCCCCCCACACCCCTATTGGCTGGACGAACAACGGCTTCCACCTGGAGGTGCAAGACGAGCAGGGCCAAAATGTGGCGGATCGCTTTTTCTATGCCTGCAATGGAGAAATTCGCACCAGCGTGCCCATCATGCCGGGCATGCTCACCCTCAACAGCCGCATCATCCGCCAAGACTGCCTCTGCTACCTGATGGAGCGCTACCCCCTGGCCGGCTGAGCCGGGCTGCCAATTTCCGATCCCCAAACCAGAACGGGTAGTGCTCCGCACCGCTGCGCTAACAGTACCCGTCTACCGAGGGATGGTGGGTACGCTAACGTGGGACAGAGCGACCCCGCAAGCCCTATCCTGAAAACTGCCAACGGCACGCTGAGCCCACGGGATCCCTATGTTGCGCCTGCTGCGGATCGAGAACTTTGCCCTGATCGAGCAATTGGAGATCCCCTTTCGAGCGGGGCTAAACGTGCTCACCGGAGAAACCGGGGCCGGCAAATCCATTATCCTCGATGCTCTGGATGCAGCTCTAGGAGGTACAGCTCGGGCTCTGCGAACTGGCAGCGAACGAGGTCTGGTGGAAGCGATCTTCAGTCCTAATCCTGAACTGCAAGCCTGGCTAGAACAAGAGCACATCGACCCCCTAGAGGAGGGCCTGGTTTGTAGTCGCGAGCTGGTGTTGCGCAACGGCAAGCTCACCAGCCGCCTGCGGGTGAATGGGGTGCTGGTGAACAAAGCCCAGATGCTCAGCCTGCGGGCCAAATTGGTGGAGATCACCGCCCAGGGGCAAACCGTTCAAATCCAATCTCCCCAAACCCAGCGCCGTTGGCTGGACGATTTTGGCGGCGAAGAGCTGTTGCGAACACGGGCAGAAGTGGCTGCCCTTTACCAAACCTGGAACCATCTGAAAACAGAGGTGGAATCCCGCCAGCAAAGCCAACAACTGCGCCTGCAACGGCTAGACCTACTGGAGTTTCAAGCGCAAGAGCTGGCCGCCCTGCGCCTGGAGGATCCCGACGAAATGGCCAAGCTGGAGCGGGAACGGGAGCGCCTGGCCCACCGCGTGGAACTGCAACAGCAAAGCTACGAAGCTCACCAATTGCTCTATCAAAACGACAGCGGCTCACCGGCCATCGCCGATCTGTTGGGCCAGGTAGAACGGTTGCTCCAGACCATGACCCAGCGGGATCCCGACCTAGCCCCTCTGGCGGAAATGGTCAGCAGCGCCCTGATTCAGGTGGAGGAGGTGGGGCGAGAGCTAATTCGCTACGGCGAGACGCTGGAGGCGGATCCCGGTCGGTTGAACAAAATTGAACGGCGCTTGGCGCAACTCAGACAAGCCTGCCGCAAATACGGCCCGACCTTGGCCGAGGTGATGGCCCATGCGGAGCGGGTGCAGACGGAGTTGGCCCAACTGCGAGGAGACAACACCGACCTAGAGGAATTGCAGGTGCGGCTGGACAAAGCTGCCCAAGACCTGGAGCGCCATTGCCAAGCGCTCTCCCAACTGCGGCAACAAGCGGCCTGTCAACTGGAAAAGGCCCTCATAGAAGAGCTCAGGCCGCTGGGGATGAGCGCAGTGCAATTCCGGGTGCAGATCCAACCCGGCCCCCCGACAGCAGAGGGGGTGGATCAGGTGAGCTTTTGGATCAGCCCCAACCCGGGTGAGCCTCTTCAACCTTTGGCCAGCATTGCCTCCGGCGGCGAGATGAGCCGTTTTCTGCTGGCCTTGAAAGCCGTATTCAGCCGCATCGATCCGGTGGCCACCATGGTTTTCGACGAAGTCGATACCGGCGTGTCCGGCAAAGTGGCGCAAGCCATCGCCACCAAGCTGTACAGCATCGCCCGAGATCACCAGATCCTCTGCGTCACCCACCAACCCCTGATCGCTGCCCTGGCGGATCACCACCTGCGGGTTCACAAGGTGGTGCACCAAAAGCGAACTTCTGTGCGGGTGGAGCTTTTGGGAGAACGAGAACGCCGCGAAGAACTGGCCCAACTCACTGCCGGTCACTCCGCCCAAGAAGCGATGACGTTTGTGGAGGCTCTTCTCAACCAAGCAGCTCAACTGCGCAAGCAGCAACTGGCCAGCCCCGCTTGACCCTCCTCTCCTTTTGTTTTGAGTGAGGGGAGGGGGGTGAGGGCCTCACCCGCCCAAGAACAGCTCCAGCACCTCAGGATTGTTCAACAAGTTGGGGCCAGTATCCTCAAAGCGGTTTTCTCCCGTGGACAAGACATAGCCCCAGTCCGCCATCTTCAGGGCCTGCTTGGCATTTTGCTCCACCATGAGGATGCTGATGCCAAGACGGTTGATCTCTCGCAGGAGGGCGAAGGTCTGTTCTATATACAGCGGCGACAGGCCGGCGGTCGGCTCATCCAGCAACAACAACTGCGGCTCCACCATCAACGCTCGCCCTATGGCCAGCATCTGCCGTTGTCCACCCGATAGGGATCCCGCCGCTTGGCGTCGTTTCTCTTTCAGGGGTGGAAACAGCTCATAAACCCGCTCCAGTTGGGCGGCAGGGTTGTCGCGTCGGATGAAGGCCCCCATCTCCAGGTTCTCTTGCACGGTGAGGGAAGGAAAGACATTGTTGGTCTGGGGCACAAAGCCGATTCCCCGTCGCACCAGTTGCTCAGCGGGCAGGTGGGTGATGTCGGATCCCTGAAACAGCACTCGGCCTGAGCGGATGGTGGCCAAGCCAAATAAGGATTTCAGCACTGTCGATTTGCCGGCTCCATTGGGGCCGATGATCACCACCATTTGCCCAGGGTTCACCTTCAGGTGGATCCCTTTGAGGATGTCCACCCCCCGGTAGCCGCTGTAGAGATCTTGGATGTCCAGCAAAGGGGTCATGAGAGGGATCCCTCCGAAGGCAGAGGGGAGGGTTGGGGTGGGTTTAGGGAGTCGGCCAGTGCCACAGATCCCAAATAGGCCTCCCGCACGGCTGGGTTTTGTTTGATCTCCTCCATGGATCCCTGGGTGAGAACCTTGCCGGCAGCCATGACCACCACATGGTCGCAGAGACGGGTCACCAGATCCAGGTCATGCTCGATGATGCAAAAGGTGCAGCCCCGCTCGCGGTTGAGATACTCGATAAAGCGCATCAAATCCGCCAGCAGGGTGCGGTTGACGCCAGCCCCCGGCTCGTCCAGCAGGATCACCCGTGCATCGGTCATCAAGGTACGTCCCAGTTCCAAGAGTTTTTTTTGCCCCCCGGAAAGGGTGACGGCCAGTTGATCCCGCAGATGGATCAGGTTCAGCCGTTCCAGAACCTCTTCGGCCCGAGCTTGCAGGTTGCGTTCTTGTCGTTGCACCCGCCGCCAACCGAACCAAGTGGCGAACAGGTTTTCCCCTATCTGGTTGGGGGGAACCACCATCAAGTTCTCCAAGACGGTCATGCGGCCAAACTCCCGCGGGATCTGAAAGGTGCGCACCAGCCCTCGACGGAACAGATGGTGAGGGGGCAGGCCGGTGATGTCTTCCCCATCCAGCCAGATGCGCCCGCTGCTGGGCCGAATAAACCCGGCGATGATGTTAAAGAGCGTGGTCTTCCCTGCCCCATTCGGGCCGATCAAGCCCGTAATCCGACCGGTTTCGATGCGGAAGGAACAGTGATCCACCGCGCTAATGCCGCCAAACCGCTTGGAGATGTCGTCGATAACAATCACGCCGCTGCCTTGGGAAAACCCCGCCGACCGATGAGTTCAGTATTTCTCAAAATATAATGAGCCCAATGGCCGAGTTTGCCCATTATCCTTCCTGGATTCCTACAGGGGCAACTGCCTTTGGAGGCCGCAGCCAGCCCTACAGCAGCCAAGGAACGGGCGAGATCCTGAGTCTGGCCCGCCTGTTTCCCGGAGCCATCTTTTCTTGAGGGAGTGGGGAACGCTTTGAGGTGAGCCAACGTCTGACTGCTACGGTTCAACACTTGCTTGACTTTTGGGATCTGAGTTCTACTTTCTCTTCCCTCATAGGAGGTTGTCGGCTATGTCTCGCATGAATAAACTCACCCGACGGGCCTTTGCGGCGGCGGCTGCCCTGACGGCTGCTGCTCTTGCCACCACTCTGCTGCCCAGCACGGCTCAGCAGGCCACTCAGGGGCCGGTCAAAATCGGGGCCTTGATGTCTCTTACCGGGGATCTGCAGGCCTTCGGGGAAAACTGCCTCAAAGGGATCAAGCTGGCGATTGACCAAATCAACGCCGCCGGTGGCATTTTGGGATCCCCTGCCCAAGTGGTCGAAGCGGATGACCAGACGTCGGCTCAGCCGGCTATCGACGCAGCTCAGCGGTTGGTCAACGTGGAGAAGGTGGCCGGCATTATCGGCGCCTTGGGCAGTGGCATCACCATCCCGGTGGCCACGACGGTTTCTGTTCCCAATCGGATCCCGCAAATTTCCCCCGCTTCCACCGCCCCCACCATCACCACCCTGGAGGACAACGATTTTCTGTTTCGCACAGTTCCTTCCGACGCCTACCAAGGGGTGGCCTTGGCCCAGATCACCCGTGAAGAGAAGCTGGAGCGCCTGGCCATCATCTACATCAATAACGACTATGGCCAGGGCCTGGCCGACAGCTTTAAGACGGCTTTTGAAAAGCGGGGCGGCACCATCACCAAGTCGGTTCCCTACGAGCCCGGCAAGGCTTCCTATCGCAGTGAGCTGACCCAACTGAAGGAAGGGGATCCCCAGGCGTTGGTGCTGATCGGCTACCCCGAAAACGGTGTGGTCATTTTGCGGCAAGCTTTGGAAGAAGGACTGTTTGACCGCTTTGTCTTCACCGATGGCATGCGCTCTCCGGATGTGGCAGCTCAGGTGGGAGCCGAAAAGCTAGAGGGATCCATCGGCGTTTCGCCCCAGGCCCTCACCGATAGCAAGGCTTACCAAATCTTTGCCGAAGCCTACAAAGCCGCCTACGGGGAGCTGCCCCCCACCCCCTACATCGACACCGCCTACGATGCCGCTTTTGTCCTGGCTCTGGCCATTCAGAAAGCCGGCAGCACCGACGGCACCGCTGTTCGAGATGCCTTGCGGGAAGTGGCCAATCCGCCTGGCACCGAGATCCTGCCCGGAGAGTGGGCCAAGGCGGTGGAGCTGATCGGCAAAGGGGAGGACATCTTCTACACCGGCGCCTCTGGATCCATCAACTTCGATGAGAATGGGGAGGTGGCCGGCACCTTTGCCCACTGGACTTTCCAAGGGGGGAAGGTGGTGGATCTGAAGGTGTTTGAGCCGGAGAGCTGATTTTCCCCTGCGGCTCCTGAGTGGGGGTCGGTTTCTCCTTCTGAGCATGCCTCTAACCCCCAAAACCCTGAACTTTGCTGAATTTACTGAGCTTTAGGCGGTTTGGCAAAAGTCATTGA
>NZ_JANSIG010000095.1:0-11406 GCF_047461975.1 Synechococcus sp. R55.3
CTCAACCGCTCTGGCTCAGCCTAGCGCTGGGGATCACCACTGCTCCCGTTTTGTTGGGCTTGGTCTTGGCAGATCGGGCCGGGAAATGGCTGGGATCCCTGAGCTGGGAAGATCCGGGTTGGTGGCTGGGGGAGCGGCTGCCCAACTTAGACAGCGCCCCGCTACAGGCCCATGAGCAACAACGCAAAAACTCTGCCCCAGTCGAGAACCCCTAGCTTCTCCGTCACTTTCGTATGATCGGGTAAGCGAACCAGCAGCAGGAGTTAACAGCCTTTGCGCAGACCGGCCAGACTATCTCAGGAGTTCACCTCCACATTCTCGGGGGTGCTGTTTTGGACGAGCGCATTTCTCTTCACAACGGTGTTGAGCGCTTGCTTGGGCTACCTATTTGGCCAGCGAGCCCTATCCGGGGTTTCTTCTCCTGTCACCGGCTCCGGTCAGGCTTCTCGCTCCCGCGAAGTTCGGGATCCCCGCACTGTGCCCTTGCTGAACGAGGCTGAGGTAATTGCAGCAGCCGAAGCCAGCCTTCGTCCGTCCCCAACTCCCACCCCCCTCTTTACCCCAGCACCCACGCCGGTCGCAACTCCCACCCCTACCCTCACTCCCAGAGTGTCTCCTGAATTGGCGGCAGCCCCATCGCCAACTCCTCGCCCCGCCACCCCATCTCCTCCACCTCCCCGTCCGCGTCAGCAGGACGGAGTTCCTGCCCCGCCAGCGCCCACACCACCTCCGCCCCCCCTACCAATTGCCGCCAGTGGACAGGTCTCTATGCAGGTGCTTTCGGTTCGTCGCGAGGGAAGCCAAGTGGTTCTGAATGTAGCTATGCAAAACAACTCGGCAGAGACGGTGCGCTTTCTCTATAGCTTCCTGAACATTACTGACGACAATGGACGGTCAATCAACGCGGTCACCCAGGGTTTGCCGGGGGAGCTGCCCCCCAATAGCCAAGTCTTCCAGGGAACCATCCGCATCCCAGCCTCGAGCCTAGCCGGATCCCGATCCCTGTCCCTGAGTTTGGCTGATTACCCCAGCCGCCGCCACCGAGTAGGGGCCAGCGGGATCCCGGTGCCGCCGTAGTGGCTTCAGGTCGGGGATCCAAAGGTCTGTAGGATACGCGGAAACAGGAGGTGGAGTTGAGAACCGGTGCCTAGCCCAACCTTTGAACAGCCTGAGGAAATCCGAGCGCTTTTTGACCGCATTGCTCCCCACTATGACTCCCTCAACCAAACCTTGAGCCTGGGCCTCCATCAGGTTTGGAAGCGTATGGCCGTGCGTTGGTCGGGCGCCAGCTCAGGAGGATATGTGCTGGATCTGTGCTGTGGAACCGGTGATCTGGCTCTGCAGTTGGCCCGCCGAGTAGGACGAAGGGGACATGTGGTGGGCCTAGATTTCTCTCCCGCCATGCTGGCGATTGCCCGGCGTCGCTCCCGGCTCTTCCCTGGCTACTCCCTGGAGTGGGTTTTGGGAGATGCCTTGGCCTTACCTTTTCCCGACAGTAGCTTCGATGCCATTACCATGGGCTACGGCTTGCGCAATGTAACCGATATTCCCCAAGCCTTGCGAGAGATTGGGCGAGTACTGAAGCCAGGGTGTCGTGCCGCCATTTTGGATTTTCACCGCCCCACAGGGATCCCTCTTTTCGAGCAATTTCAGCGCTGGTACTTGAACACCCAGGTGGTTGCCCAGGCCAAAACTTTGGGACTGGGATCCGAGTATGCCTACATCGATCCTAGCCTAGATCGCTTCCCCTCTGGAGAAGAGCAACGACAAATGGCCCTGCAAGCAGGGTTTGCCAGCGCCAAGTTCTACCCCCTAGCGTGGGGCATGATGGGGGTACTGGTGATTGCGAAAAAGAATCCCTCGGCCTAGCCGTGGGGAGAGTGCCAAGTATGTTAGAAGTGAACGAAAATGAGATCTCGATAGGATGTCGGTTTGCCTATCGGCTGTTGTCGCTATAGTGGTTGAACACCATGCTGGATCCCCTTTTGGAAGAGAAAATCCGTGAACAAATCCGTACCCACAAGGTGCTCATCTACATGAAGGGCACCCCGGAAATGCCCCAATGTGGGTTTTCCTATGCCGCCGTTCGTGTGCTGGATAGTTTGGGCTTCCCCTACACGGCGATTAACGTCCTCGAGGATCCCGAGATCCGCCAGGGGATCAAAGAGTTTTCCAACTGGCCTACTATCCCGCAGATCTATATCGATGGAGAGTTTGTGGGCGGTTGCGACATCATCCAAGAGATGCACGCCTGCAACGAGCTGCGTCCTCTGGTCGAGGCAGCCTTTGCCAAGGCCACGGCTCAACCTTAAGGGATCCCATCTCATCCAGAAGGGTTGCCATGCTTACCCCCGAATACCTTCGGCAGCACCTGACTGAGAAGCTGCAGGCTCTTCATGTGCAGGTAGAGGATGAGTCCCACCTTCACATCGGCCACGGGGGCGGGACAGGAGGGCACTACCGAGTTCAAGTGGTGTCGCCTCTGTTTGTTGGCAAAACGACTCTACAGCGACATCGCCTGGTGTATGCTGCCCTAGCCGAACAGATGGGGTGGAGCATTCATGCGTTGGCCCTGCAAACTTACAGCCCTGGAGAGGTTTCTGCGCAAGGGATCCCTGAGCAGATCGGCTAGCATAGAGGGCAAAATCGCGGCCCCATCAGGGCAGAGGAGGGAGCATGGCAACTCTTTTGGCCACCTGGCTGATGTCAGCCTTGAGTGTAATGATCCTGGCTTGGCTTTTGCCCGGAATCCACGTCTCTGGATTCGGGGGTGCTTTGGTGGCGGCTCTGGCCATTGGTCTGGTCAATGGTTTGGTCAGGCCGATTCTCCGGTTGATCACCCTGCCGATTACAATTCTTACCCTGGGCTTGTTTTGGCTAATTTTGAACGGCATCTGCTTGGTCATTGCCGATAAGCTGGCCGGGAACGCTTTCAATATCGATAACTTCGGTTGGGCGTTCGTCGGCGCGATTGTACTTTCCATCGTCAGTGGCTTGGTTCAGCAGGTTTTCGAGCAAGGTGTGCAGAACTGACTCTGTCTGGAGCTGCCAAGGGCCAGGGTTGATATTGCTGTTCTCGAAAGAATTGCGGCAACACTTTATTCAGTTATTCAGTGAGCAATCTCTTCAGTAACTTTTAAGGCTCAGCTCAGATCCTTGGTTAGATAGTCATCCAGAGAGGCTTCCTGAAGAGTAGGCTGGGAGAACGTCAATACGCTACCCGGTGGCAGCCGTCCTTTGAAGTCATCGGCAACTGCACTCTCTTGGCCCTACCTGCTCAATCGCTGCTCAAGAATCACAAGCTTCTCCATAGGAAACCTGCACAAAACCTGTAAACTACTAACCCAAAGAAGGTACTACGGGTAAGCATACCGAAAAGTTTTTACAGCAGCTTTATTCAAGGCCACTTGTAGGATTGCCTAATCAATAAAAACGAATGGGAAAAAGGCGAGGATGAAATCAATTACGCTGGGATTTAGGAGCTGGTCGGTATGAAGGCATTGCTGCTCTATCCGCGTTTTCCTCAATCGTTCTGGTCTTACAATCGCACCATCGAGATGGTGGGACTAAAAGCGCTAATGCCACCTCTGGGCTTGATCACCGTTGCTGCTCTGCTACCCCAACACTGGGAGATTCGCTTTGTGGATCGCAATGTCGCTGCTGAAACAGAAGCCGATTGGCACTGGTGCGATCTGGTGATCTTGTCGGCCATGCTGGTGCAAAAACAAGATTTCCACGCCCTGATTCGCAAGGCTGTACAACTGGGCAAAAAAGTAGCTGTGGGCGGGCCCTATCCAACTTCTGTGCCGCAAGACGCCCTGGAATCCGGGGCTCACTATTTGGTTTTGGACGAAGGGGAAGTGACCATACCGGCTTTCGTCAAGGCCCTAGAAGCAGGTCAAGAGTCGGGCATTTTTCGGGCCGCCGAAAAGCCGGACGTAACCCAAAGTCCTTTGCCGAGGTTTGATCTGCTGCGTATGGATCAATACTTCATGATGTCAGTCCAATTTTCGCGAGGTTGCCCCTTCAATTGCGAGTTTTGCGACATCATCTCTCTTTACGGACGCAAGCCGAGAACCAAAGAGCCAAGTCAAATGCTAGCCGAGCTGCAAGCTCTCTATGACTTGGGTTGGCGGGGTTCGGTATTTGTGGTAGACGACAACTTTATCGGCAACCAGCGCAACGTCAAGCGATTTTTACGAGAGCTGATCCCCTGGAGCCAGAAGCGCAACTATCCATTTACCTTTATGACAGAGGCTTCAGTCAACCTGGCGGAAGACGAAGAGCTGATGAGGTTGATGGTAGAAGCGGGGTTCTATGCTGTCTTTTTGGGCATTGAGACCCCAGACCAAGACAGCTTACAGATGACTCAAAAGCTACAAAATACCCGTCACCCTTTGGTGGAAGCCTGTCGCAAGATCAACGAGGCCGGACTGCTGATCTACGCTGGGTTTATTCTAGGCTTTGATGGAGAGCGGCCAGGAGCAGGGGATCGCATCCAGGCTTTTGTCGAGCAAACCGGTATTCCTCAGCCGATGTTAGGCATTTTACAGGCTTTGCCAAACACGCAACTCTGGAATCGCTTGAAGAAGGAGGAACGTTTGCTGGAAGGGATCGGCGTTACTGAGTTCGGCGATCAAAATACGCTGATGAATTTCATTCCCACCCGTTCTCTATCGGAGATTGCCCGAGAGTATCTGGAAAGTTTTTGGAAACTGTATGATCCTGCACGATATTTGTCTCGCTGCCTGCAACAGTGCCTGAATATCGGCATCAAAGATGGCCGACGGCAAATGATGAAGCTGCCCCTCCGCAAAGGGATCCATCTGCTTCTACAACTCATCTGGCGGCAAGGGATCCTTCATCCCGAAATCCGCGCCCAATTTTGGCGGCAGCTATGGACGATTTGGCGACAGAAACCGAGCCTGCTGAACCTATATTTGGGCCTCTGCGCTGCAGGAGAACACTTTTGGGAATATCGGGAATTGGCCCGCGCCCGGCTTACCCAGCAACTGGGATACGATCCTTTGCTGGCCAGCTCATCTTGACAGTATTTCTGGGGGAATGGTCTATCGATAGAGGATGCCCGGATGGGGCCTATGCGGCGACGACAGTTGGGGGCGATGGTGCTGGGATCCCTGTGGGCTGTTTGGGGAGGCTCTCGGCAGGCCCAAACGTCCGGGCGCGGAGATTGGCTGGCCGTGGAGCTGTTCAGCCGCTGGAGTGCGGATCCCTTGGCCGAGTTGGAGCTGGTTGGCCCTTTTGTTTTGAATCAGCAGCCTTTTCCAACAGGTGCCTGGAAGTTACAGGTGCGCCGCCAAGAGCTCCTGCTGACCGGGCCGGGACAGCCTCGTCGCTACCAGGGATCCCTTTGGCTACAGGGGGGAGCTCTGCGCTCCCTCGCAGGGGAGGAGCGTCGCTATCGGGGCTGGGTACAGATTCGTCCCAAGGGTTTAGGTCGCCTGCATCTGGTGAATTGGGTCAAGTTGGAAGACTATCTGCTGGCTTTGGTGCCCAGCGAAATGCCCGCCGACTGGCCAGCTGCCGCCTTGCAGGCGCAAGCCATCTTGGCCCGTACCTTGGCCGTTCCCCATCTGTGCCCCGGCCCCAGAAGAGAATGGCCCTCTGCCCCGATAAGGCTATTGCAGGATTCCACCGCCCACCAGTTTTATGGTGGCCTGGCCTATGAAACGGCGGCGACCACTGCTGCGGTGCAGGCAACCCGAGGGCAGATCCTAACCCATGCCGGCCAGCCGATAGAGGTTCTGTTTCACTCCACCTGTGGGGGCCACACCAGCGCCAATCAGGATATTTTTGCCCCACCCGCCCGCCCCTACCTACAAGGGGTGATCTGTGACGGGTGTCGCGCCTCTCCTTTCTATGGCCCTCACAGCGTCCGACTCAGCCGACGGGAGTTGGAGCAAGCCTTGGGCAACGGCGATCTGGAGATTGTGCAGTCGGATCCCTGGGGTCGCCCTGTGCGCATTCGCGTTGGATCCCAACTGTTGACCGGCCAAGAGTTTGTGCTGCGCCTTGGCCAAACCCTGGGTTGGGGGATCCTCCCCAGCAACCGCTTCACGTGGGAACGTCTCCAGCCAAAGGCCGGCCAGCAGGAAGTGTACCTTTTTACCTATCGCGGAGCCGGGCATGGGGTGGGACTGTGTCAGTGGGGATCCCGCGGCTTGGCCGAGCAGGGCTACACAGCGCCGCAAATCCTCAATCACTACTTCCCCGGCACCCAGGTGATAACGTTGAGCTGAAGGCTGTTGGCCCCGACTCCAACTCTCATTTACTCCCGTGTCCCTTGCACACCCCCATCGTCGCCATCCTGCCTACTGCTACTGCAGTGAGCTGGAACACGCCCAGATTCCCAAGCGCCAGCAGCAGGATCCCTTGCCGTTTGCAGAAGCAATGGGTTGCATTGCCAATCAGGAAGCCGCCGTGGCCGCTGCTTGCGGCCCTTGAAGCAGTTGTGTCGTCAGCAAAACTGTTACATGGCTAACCCCTAAGCCACCCTGAGCAGGCGACCTTGGGCTGTGGCAGAAAAGCTGACTTCAGGCGCGAGCTTTGGGCGTGATCCTCACAATGGTGGAACGGGATCCCACCTGGGCTGACCCATTCGCTTGCGGCTCTTTGGCCATCCCGCCGCCGGTGGAAGTTGTTTGTGCTTTACGCCGCTTCTGCGGCACAGCATCTCCAGCCGGCTGGGCTGTAGGGCTGCTGGAGGCAGCTTTGGCTTGGGCTTTACCTGCAGAAGCGGTCGAGCGGCTTTTCCCCTTGACCTCTGCAGAAGAGCCTTCCTTTTCAGCCAGCACCTGCAGGGCCATTTCCAGGGTAACCGCTTCGGCAGGGATCCCTTTGGGCAAAGAGGCATTGACCTTGCCATGTTTGACATACAGCCCGTAGGGGCCGTCGTGCAGATTGACCGGCTCACCATCCTCAGGATGGGATCCCAGCTCCCGCAGCGGCTTGGCCGAGGCGCGCCCACGGCTTTTCTTGGGCTGGGCCAGCAGCTCCAGCGCCCGCTCCAGGCTGATGGTCAGCACATCCTCCTCGGCGGGCAGAGAGCGGAAATCGCCATCGCAGACTACGTAGGGGCCGAAGCGGCCAATACCGGCCTGCACCTTTTTCCCCGATTCCGGGTGTTCCCCCAAGGTGCGGGGCAAGCTCAGCAACCCCAAGGCGATCTCTGGCGTAACCTGATCCGGTTTCAGCCCTTTGGGCAGAGAGGTGCGCTTGGGTTTTTTGTTGTCCTCAGAAACTTCCCCCAACTGCACATAGGGGCCGTAGGGGCCCTGCGGGATCACATAGATTGGCTCCTGGGTTTCCGGGTGAAAGGCAATGGGCTTGGGGCCTTCTTGCTTCCGCTGGATTAGCTCCGCAATGTGTTCTGGGCTCAGATCGGCGGGGGGAATATCCTCCGGCAAGTTGGCGCGCACCTCTCCGGACTCGGTTTCGACCGCCACATAGGGGCCATAGGGGCCAATGCCGATCTTGACGGGCAGGTTCTCCAGATGGATGGAGCGGGCCAGGCTGGAGTCAATTTCCAACTCGCGGGCCTTTACCTGTCCCTCAAGACCCTGCTCGCCCAAGAAGAAATGGCGCAAATAGGGCAACCACTCCGCCTGTCCAGAAGCGATGTCGTCCAGCGTTTGCTCCATCTCGGCGGTGAAGCGGGTATTCACCAGGTTGGGAAAGTATTTTTCCAGCAGCTCGGTGACTGCAAAAGCTGTGTAGGTGGGCACGAGGGCATTCCCCATCGGCCTGACGTAGCCACGGCTCATGATCGTATTCAAGATGGTGGCGTAGGTGCTGGGGCGACCAATGCCCTCACTTTCCAACACCTTGACCAAGGAGGCTTCCGTATATCGGGCTGGAGGCTGGGTTTCGTGGGCAACGGGTTCCAGCTTCTGGCAGCGGAGGGGATCCCCCTGCCGCAACAGAGGCAGATGCACCTCCCGATCTTCCAAAGCCGCCTCTGGGTCGTCGGATCCCTCCACATAGGCGCGGAAAAAGCCGGGAAAATCGATGCGCTTGCCGCTGGCCCGGAACACCGCATCGTCTACGGCGATGAGTACGATGGTGTGGGTCTGCCGCGCCTCAGCCATTTGGCTGGCGACGGTGCGCTTCCAGATCAGGTCGTAGAGGGCCAGCTCCTGGCCGGAGAGGGGGGTTTGGCTGGGCAGGCGAAACTCTGATCCAGCAGGACGAATGGCCTCGTGGGCTTCTTGCGCCCCTTTGGTTTTGGTGGTGTACTGACGGGGCTCGGGGCTGAGATATTCTCTGCCGTACATCGACTCCACGCAGGCGCGGGCAGCGCGGATGGCCTGCTCCGACAGGTGGACCGAATCGGTGCGCATGTAGGTGATGTAGCCCTCTTCGTAGAGCTTTTGGGCAATGCGCATCGTCTGCTGGGCCGACAGGTGCAGCTTGCGGTTGGCCTCCTGCTGCAGGGTGGAGGTGGTAAAGGGAGGGGCAGGTTTGCGGGTGGAGGGGCGTTCTTCCACAGAGCTGACAATCCAGGCTTTGCCCAGAAGACGTTCCCGCAGGGCTTCGGCCTGGGCTTGATCCAGCAGCACTACATCCCGCCCGGCGACAAGCCGCCCAGTGCTGGGGTCGAAGTCTTGCCCGCTGGCCAATCGCTTGCCGGCTAGGCTCACCAGCTCTGCCGAAAAGACAGCCTGCCGCTCCTGGGAGGCAGTGCTCGGCTGCAGCTCTGCCTTCAGAGCCCAGTAGGAGGCTTTTCTGAAGGCGCGCCGCTCCCGCTCTCGATCCACCAAAAGCTTGACCGCCACCGACTGCACCCGCCCTGCCGAGAGTTTGGGGGCAATTTTTTTCCACAGCAGCGGCGACAGGGTATAGCCCACCAGGCGATCCAAGATGCGGCGGGTCTCCTGGGCACGCACCAGTTGTTCATCCACCTCACGGCAGTTTTGCAGCGCCTCCTGAATGGCCTCGCGGGTGATCTCGTGGAACACCATGCGGCGGGTGGGCACTTTGGGTTGCAGCACCTGTTGCAAGTGCCAGCTAATGCTTTCCCCTTCGCGATCCTCGTCGGTGGCCAGGATCAGCTCGTCGGCTTTCTTGAGGGCCTCTTTCAGCTCCTTGACCACCTTTCTTTTGTCTTTGGGGATGACGTAGAGGGGCTCAAAGTCGGCGTGGACATTGACCCCCAGGCGGCTCCACTCTTCTCCTTTCAATTCTTCTGGAATTTCAGATGCCGAATCGGGGAGATCCCGCACATGTCCCATCGAGGCCTGAACCTCATACCCCGCAGGCAAGAACCCACGGATGGTACGGGCTTTGGTGGGAGATTCGACAATGACCAGCTTAGGCATAATTGAGGTTGGCAGCAATCGGCTTAGGTTGTCGCATTTCCCGCCCCAAGGATTGGGCGGGCCAGCATACACTGCAAGAGGTGCTTAAGATAGACAGCCTACTTTTCTGGAGCGTAGCAAGTCTACCTGCGCTTGACCAGCCGTCAGCGGCGATTGATCTGAGCGGTCTGCCCCCATCTGGCTGCTTTGCAGGACGATGAAACTACACCATTTTTCCATTCGCACCGCCGATATCTTCCGCTCCATCGCCTTTTACGAGGGGTTGGGCTTTGCGGTGGAAGAACGTTTTACTGCCGGGATCACGCTGGCCTGCTGGATGCGCGGCCCCTGGGGGCGTTTGGAGCTGATGCAAGTGCCGCAGCCCCATCCTGCCCCGGATCCCTTTGGGGATCCCCACTATGTGGGCTACTATCACCCCGCTTTTGAGGTGGGCCCCGAATGGGGATCCCTGGCCAACTACCTAGAACATTTGCGAGCGCAAGTGCCCCTTACCCTGCTGCTGCCGCCCCAGCTCCAGCAAATTGGGGGCCAGGTCTATGAAGTGGCGTTCATCGCCGATCCCGATGGCCTGCCGATCGAGCTCATTCGTCCCCAGGGATCCTCAGGAGAGAGTCTGCCCCAACGCCCAGAGGACATTAATAAATAGTTGGATAACTAGTTGATGGGTTAGAGGATCTAATTTGGGTGGGAGCGGTCGTTCCCCCTTGTCCAGATCCTGGAGAGCCAACCCTAAAGCTAAGCTAGTAGAGCTTCTGGGGAACTTGAGAGAAGGGTTTGTTGGCCGCTTGTCAGTTCAGCCTCACCTGATATGAAAGCTCAGCTTCCGGTGACGATTTTGACAGGTTTTTTGGGCAGTGGCAAAACCACGCTGCTCAAGCGCATCTTGGAAGAGGAGCGTGGGTTGCGCATTGGGGTTATCCTCAACGAGTTTGGCGAGATTTCCATCGATGGCGAGTTGGTCAACATGCCCGAGGGGGGGCTGATGCAGCTCAGCAATGGTTGCCTTTGTTGCACGGTGCGAGAAGATTTTGAACAGGCAGCCCGAGAGCTGCTGCAGCGTGCCCAGGCGTTGGATTACCTGGTGGTGGAAACCAGTGGGGTAGCGGATCCCAGGCAGGTGACGGAGCTATTTGTGCAGAGGACTTTTCATGAGGAGTTGCGCCTGGATGGCGTGGTGACGTTGGTGGATGGGGCCGAATACTGGCAGAATTTCCGGCGCTCGCAAACTGCTGCCCACCAGATCAGCAGTGCCGACATTGTGTTGCTCAACAAGGTGGACTTAATCGGCGAAGCCGAACGAGAGCGGATCCTTCTGGATCTGCGCCGCTACAACCCCGATGCCCCTTGCCTGCTCACCACCCATGCCCAGGTGCCCTTGGCCCGCATCTTGGATGTGCATGCCTTTCGTCCGGAATTGTGGGATCCCAGGCTCCTCGATTCGGGGACTGAGGCCCACCCCAGCCATCACCTGGAGGAGGACGGGATCCAATCGGTGAGCTTTCAACTGCAGCAGCCGCTGGATTTGGGGGCCTTTCGCGATTGGCTACAAGACTTGTCCGAGACCGTTTTTCGCGCCAAGGGGGTGCTGTCGGTTCTGGATGAGCCGCAGCGGGTTATCTTCCATCAAGTGGGCCAGCGGCAAACCCTTTTTCTGGAACGGGACTGGGATCCCGATGAGCCCCGCCTGTCCAAAATTGTGTTGATCGGCAAGGGGCTGGAGCGGGAGCAGCTAGCTGCCGGCCTCAGCCGGGTGTGTGGGGCAACCGCCGCTGGCTAGAGATCCTCTTCACCACTGCCTATTTCTTTCAATTTCTAGATTGGGTGACCTGGGATGGCTCGCAGCAAACTTTCAGAGCAAGAACAACAGCAAATTGTTAGCGCCTACCGCGGCTCAGCAGCGACCGCCGTCGAATTGGCGGAGCAATTTCAGGTGAGCATCACCACCATCACCCGCGTGTTGAAGGAAAATATCGCCGCCGATGAGTACCAGCGGTTGATCCATCTCAAACGCTCGGCTGCCCGCCGCAAAGACATGGGGGAAAAAGTTGCTGTTGGCAGGATCCCAGCC
>NZ_JANSIG010000096.1:0-6096 GCF_047461975.1 Synechococcus sp. R55.3
AAAGTTGCCTTCCACCACGCTGCGAATCACTTCATAGGTGGCCACATCCACCCTCTTCAGCATCGAGGTGAGACCGTGGTTGAGGGTGGCAGGGTTGTTGTCGGTATCCCCCAGGTAGTTTTGGTTGGCATCCACACCGATAAAGAACAGCGGACGGGTATCCCCACTGCAGAGGCTGGCATAATCTGCGGGCTTGGGCACTTCCGCAAAGGGATCCCGAATGAAACTCACCCCGGCGGGCAGATCGGAGGCTCTGAGGCATCTCTCTTGCTTGACAAAGTCGATCAACCCCAGGCCGGATCCCCCGGCAGCGGCATAGATGATGTCGGCCCCTTGGGCTTTTTGGGCAGCAGCGATCTCTTTGGCTCGGGCCGGATCGTTCCAGGCGGCGGGCGTAGTCCCGACATAGTTGGCAATGACGCGACAGGTGATGCCGTCTTCGGCGCAGGCATATTCCACCCCGGCTCGATAGCCCGCCTCAAACTTGTGGATCAGGGGGATGTCCATGCCCCCCAAGAAGCCGACTACACCGGTTTGGGTTTGCTTGCCGGCAATGTAGCCCACCAAAAAGGATCCCTCATGTTCTCGGAAGAGGAGGCTGGCCACGTTGTCTTTTTCGGGGGAAACTGCGTCCACCAAGCCGAACTTCACCTCTTTGAACTCAGCGGCACTGGCGGTAACAGCCGGTTCCAGGGCAAAGCCCACCCCAATCACCACATCAAACCCCTCTTCGGCAAACCTGCGTACCCCCGGCCCCAGTTGGGAGGGATCCGTCGGCTCAAAGTCGAACACCTGCACTCCAAAGTCCTGCTTGGCGCGTTCCGCCCCTTCTGCCGCCGATTGGTTGAAGCTGCGATCGTTTTTGCCCCCTTCTCCAAAGGCAATACCCACCCGTATTTGAGGCTGAGCGGCACTGCTGAGAACGAACAGCCCCGTCAATATCCCCGTTAATACCCAAGAGATCCCCAAGGTTTTGCGCATCATGATGGTTTCCTATCGCCCCAGTAGCTTGATTAGCATCTCTCGAAAAGCCATTTTGTCCGCTCTGAGCACAACCTCAGCATTGGCAGGCCGACCCAGAATGCCTAGGCGATCCACCAAGCTATAGCCGCGAGTTAGCTCTCCGCAACATTCCACGTCCACATAGTGACGGGAACTTTGGCCAATCAGTTCCGGCTGCAAAGCCATGGCCATGGTTAAAGAATCGGGATGGGTGATGCCGTCAAGACCTCCCCCTTCAGGATGGGAGCGGTTGAACTCCCAGGCCACCCGGTTCACCGCTAAGTAAAAGCGGCTGAGGGGAGTATCCAGGGAGAGGATCGGTTCTAGCTCTTCTCGTGTCAAAAAGCCATCGCTGACCGCCAGATCCCAAGGGGACAGCACCACCTCAAATCCAGCCTGCAACACCTTTTTGGCCGCTTCCGGATCCACGTAAAAGTTGAACTCGGCAGCCGGTGTGATGTTGCCGAGAGCATGGTTGGTGCCACCCATGATCCAGAGTTTTTTCACTTTGTGAGGTAGGTTGGGATCCTGAGCCAAGGCAAGAGCCAGGTTCGTCAGGGGGGCTTGGGCGATAATCTGCAGCTCTCCGGCCCAGCGGTTGGCCAGCTCCACAATGGCTGTCGGGGCGAAAAGCGATTCCGGGCGCTGCCTGGCCTTGGGGAAAAAAGAATTGCCCATGCCGTCTTCTCCATGGACGTAGGCCGCTGTAACCAGCTTGCCCACCAGGGGTTTGCTGGCCCCGGGATAGACCGGGATCCCAGCTTTTCCCGCCACCTCCAGGGTATAGAGAGCATTTTCAACGCATTGTTCCAGGTGCAAATTGCCAGCACAGACGGTGATCGCTTCCACACTGCTGTTGGGCCAGAGCAACCCAAAGAGCAACGAGGTGACATCATCTCCCGCCGTATCCGTGTCGATCAAAAAGCGCTGCACAGCCATACACAGGCTAAGCCCAAATCAAGGTGTCATCTTAACCCTTGCAGGCAGTCTCAGGGCAGCCATTGAGCCGGTGTATCTTGAGAAGGGATCCGTGTAGGCTTGAGTCGATTGATGTCCTCTTCCATCCGTTCCATTACGCCGCAACAGATGGCCCAACACCTACGGGATCCCGAGGCTGGGCCTCTGCAATTGATCGATGTGCGGGAACCGGCAGAGCTGGAGCTGGTGAATTTGAATGCTTTAGGCTTTCGCAACTACCCCTTGAGCCGGTACGAGGAATGGAGGGAACGGATCCTCACAGAGCTGGATCCGAATCAGCCAACTTTTGTGCTCTGCCATCATGGCATCCGCTCTGCTCAGATGAGCCGGTGGCTACAGGCCAACGGGTTCACCCAGGTTTATAACATCAGCGGCGGCATTCACGCTTGGGCTTGTGAGGTGGATCCCTCCCTGCCCACCTATTGAGGTCACGGGCAAACCAGCACCATGTTCCCCATTCTTCATCTGCAGGGGGATCCCCAACAACGAGGCCAACAGTATGGATCCCAGGCGGCCCAACTCATTCGCCACAGCATTGCTAGTTACGCCCGCCAATTTGCCTACCGCTGTGGTCTCACCTGGCAGCAGGCCCAGACCCAAGCAGAGGGATCCCTGCCCTGGCTAGAGCGCCACGTGCCCCACCTGCTGGAAGAAATCCAAGGCATTGCCGCGGGGAGTGGCTTCCGTTTTGCCGAGATTCTGGCCCTCAATTTGCGCACCGAGATTTTATCCAGATCGGTTGTCGGTGGATCCCATCCCGACTGCGCCGCTGCTCTGGAACACAATCTCCAAAACGGAGTACCCCAGCACCCAGCGGATCCTGCTCATGAATGCAAGGCAATGGAGAAACTCATCGATCCAAACCCAGCCAAGTCAGATGGGGGAGAATGTACTACCCTAGCGGCCTTGCCCCAGGTTACCTCCACCCACCACACCTATCTGGCCCAAACCTGGGATTGGCTTGGGGAGCAGCGCAGGGCCTGTGTGCTGTTGCGCGTTCACTCCGATACCCACCCTGCCTACCTCACCCTGACCGAAGCTGGGATCCTGGCCAAAATTGGCCTCAATCAAGCAGGGTTGGCCGTAGCCCTCAACCTCTTGCGCTCTACCCTAGATGGGCAAACCGAGGGAATGCCGGTGCATTTGCTGTTGCGCTTATTGTTGGAGTGCGAGGAGTGGCAGCAGGCTGTAGAGAGGGTGGGATCCTACCCCTACACCGCCTCCTCTTGTGTCAGCGTTGCCGGTATTACAGGACAGGCGACAGGCCTACAGCCCGCTAAGGCGACCAGCTTTGAAATCAGTCCACGAGGAATTGGCCTGCATCTCCCTCAAGGAGGGATCCTCGCCCACACCAATCATTTCCTGGATCCGGCCTTGCGAGAAGATGAGCTGCCCCCCCATATAGGATCCTCCACAAGGCTAGAACGGGCCTATCATTTGCTTCGCCAGAGTGCTCAAACGGGAACCCTAGACGCGGTCGCTCTTCAAAAAATCCTACAAGACCGGACGAATGCCCCCCACTGCATCTGCCGCCATCCGGATCCCCATCTGCCCGCCTGGGATCGCACCGAAAGCGTAGCGGCTGTGGTGATGGATCTGAACCAACAAATCCTGCATGTGGCCCCCAACATTCCCGATCACGTGGAGTTTGTACCGATTTCCGGGATTTTCTAGGTTTGGAAGATGCAGTAGGATCGAGCTGAAGAGAGAGGAGGGGCAGGCGATCGCGTCCTTGCTGTCGCCACCAGACAGCGGGATGAGGAAAGTCCGGGCTTTCAGAAGAACACACCGCTGGGGAAACTCCCAGTGCGGGTAACCGCGAGGATAGTGCCACAGAAACATACCGCCGATGGCTGGGATCCCAGCACAGGTAAGGGTGCAAAGGTGGGGTAAGAGCCCACCAGCAACGTCGTGAGGCGTTGGCTCGGTAAACCCCGGTGGAAAGCAAGGCCGCAGCCGCAGGATCATGGCTGTTCTTCGCCCCTGTTGGCTGCATCGAGATCACGGTACCCAAAGCGGGGAAGGGTGCTCTCGATGGTGGTGAGCCGCTAGAGGGTGATGGTAACATCACTCCCAGATAGATGATCGCCAGTGCAACTCTGCACTACAGAACCCGGCTTACAACCTCCTCTCTTTTCTACTTGCACATCTACCTGTTTGCACATCTATTTGCACACAGAGAGAGTTTGTTCCGAGCTCACGGGAGTTCTGCAGGTTGCCGGGATCCCTGTGGTCTGGGGCTATTTATTGGCCGTAGTCAGTGTGTCGTTGGGAGAAGCTGTATCGCATGCCCACCTAGGGCACTTGGAGAGCCTTGTCCAATTGTGGGTGGCTGCGCTACGGCGTAGGTTCTGTCATTCTGGTCACGCCTGCCATCCACAGCTCCACGCAGGCTTGCAGGAGGGAGGGTATCCTGTCGGGTTCAGCGCTTTCTTCTGATTGTTTATCTGCCGGTTTCTCCTCATTCTGCTCCTCGACAGAGGGCTCCGCCCCGTCGGCGTGAACGGTGGGCAACTCGGCGGTTACTGCCAGCATGGCTGCTCCCAAAATCATTACATGCAAAACCCCAACGGCTGCATTAAGGCGATCCGGCTCGACAGATTGCAACTCAGAGTTGGGAAATCGCCGCAAATACTCTGTCAGTTGTTCTTGGGCCTGAGAAAAACCCAGCCGCAAGGCGCGACGATGCTCCTCAGAATAAAGACCGGCCTCTCCCACCAGGGAGCGCACCAGCTCAGGATTGTCGGCCAAAGCCCGAAAACAGGTGTGGACGTAGCGCAGGAGAATGGCTTGTAACCCAGAGCCTTGAGAGGGGGCGGGATCCGCCTTCAGGGGCAGATCGGCTATGCCGGAAAAGACCCCCAGCTCCCCAAATACGGCCAGGAGTAACCCTTGCTTGGTGCCGAAGTGCCGAAACAGGGTGACCTCATTCACTCCGGCCAAATCCGCAATTTGACGGGTGGTGGTCTGGGTGATGCCCTGACGAACGAACAGCTCCCGAGCCGCATTCAGCAGCCTTTGCCGAGAAGAAGGACGTGCCATAGTGAGGAGAAAACCTGAAGAATTGCGGCGGGCTGCAAGTGACGCTTGCATTTACGGTGGAATACCGCTAGGCTTAATGTCAAGCAAGAGGATGTCGGCAGCGTTGCCTCTGCTCCTCTTCTTCCTGTGTAGCCAAGTTCATCACAGCGGAGCACATAGCAAGTCACCGCTGGCTATGGCGGTGTCTTCAGGGGTTTGACTCCGTTTTCACGTTGGGCCGCTGTTATCCGGCGGCCTTAACTTGGGCTTTGTGTTTTGGCTCTTTCCTAGTCAGTCTAGTCTACTTCTTCTTCTGAGGTTTTGTGGGTTCATGACCACTTCTTTTTCTCGCCAATCGCTGAATCATCCCGCTCCGCTCAATCGGCCCGAGCCCCAAGAGTCCTTTCGGTTTGCTTGGGAACATGTGCTCTTCTTTGCCATTTTTCACGTGGTGGCTTTGGTGGGAGGCATTTTCTTCTTCTCCTGGCCCGCTCTGGGGGTAGCCCTGTTTCTCCACTGGTGTTTCGGTAGCTTGGGCATCTGCCTGGGGTACCACCGCTTGCTCAGCCATCGCAGCTTCCAAGTGCCCAAGTGGCTGGAATATGTCTTCACTACTCTCGGTGCCCTGGCCGTTCAAGGGGGGCCGATCTTTTGGGTGGGTGGCCACCGTCAGCATCACGCCTTTACCGAAGATGAGGAGAGGGATCCCTATTCTGCTCGTAAGGGCTTTTGGTGGAGCCATGTGCTCTGGCTGATCTACCACCGCGAAGAATTTTTTAACCCTGAGAAGTATTCTGCCTTTGCGCCGGACTTGGCTCGGGATCCCTTCTACCGCTGGCTGGATAGGTATGCTCTGCTTTTGCAACTGCCGTTGGCTGCAATACTCTACCTGCTGGGGGGCTGGTCATTCGTCGTGTACGGTATCTTCGTGCGGACAGTGCTGCTGCTGCATTGTACCTGGTTGATCAACTCGGCCAGCCACTTCTGGGGTTACCGGACTTTCGAGAGCGACGACAATGCCCGTAACCTTTGGTGGGCGGCCATTCTAACCTATGGTGAAGGCTGGCACAACAACCATCATGCCGACCCGAAGTG
>NZ_JANSIG010000096.1:6196-11338 GCF_047461975.1 Synechococcus sp. R55.3
GCCCGTAACCTTTGGTGGGCGGCCATTCTAACCTATGGTGAAGGCTGGCACAACAACCATCATGCCGACCCGAAGTGCGTTAAGGCCGGTTTGCGTTGGTGGGAGATCGACATGACCTACTGGGCCATTTGGCTGTTGGCGAGATTGGGCCTGGCTCGTAAGCTGCACCTGCCTGCCCAAGGCCAAGCTGCTCGCTGAACTGGTTTTTCCCAGACCTTGCAGAGGAATCATCCGGGGATCCCTATCCCTGGGGATCCCTTTTGGGTTGCAGAGAGAGCTAGTCTTCTAAGGGGCTATACTGCCACGCTCCATAGTGGTCAAGAATACGCTTAATTTGTTCTATGTCGGCATCGGGTTCTTGATGAATATGCAATGCCTCTATTTGGCTGTCTTGGTAGCGAAAGGTGGAGTTTTTTTTCCACTCCAGCTCCGTTTTCACCCCTGAAACACAAGCCAAATGGGCAGCCAATTCCCGATAAACCATCAGGGGCATAGAATCGTAGCGAATAGCGTAGCGCTTCATTTTGGGAGTGCTCACGAATGACAGCCCGATCAACGTAGCCCAGGGTATAACTCAAGACAACCCAAGTAACTTCCGGATTATGCAATCACTGCAAAAAGTAAAAGAGTCCTCTATGCAAAACTCTGGGGCGAGGACTTGACCGGCAAAATGGGATGGGACTAAGCAATTTTGTCATCGACCAAAGTGCAGCAGTTTACCTGATCCAGGCAAATCTTTCCCCATTGCAAGGCCCAGCGTACTAAGGCCACCCGATTTGCCGTTCGGGTCTTGCTCAAAATATTGCTGATGTGATTGTCAACGGTGCGCTTGCTGATCTCTAGGCGTTCCGCGATGTCCTGATTGGTCAGTCCCGCTGCAATCAACTCAATGACCTGCAGCTCTCGTTCGGACAACAAGTCTGCGGAATGATAGTCAGTACCCATTCCGAATGCCTGCTTAAGATGAACTGTAAAGATTACCTACCCCAATTCTAGGGGATCACCCCTGGGATGGATAGCCCTGCAGCAGGGAAATCTTGAGCGATTCTCGTCCAGATTCTGGCTGCGGGCCACTGACGCGAGCGTCTTCGGGCGGGTTTCACAAGGGATCCAGGTGCTTCCGGGGCAGTTCCACCTGAACCCACAGCCCACCGGTTTGCGGGTGATTGCGCAGTTGGATGGTGCCCCCGTGAACTTCGACAATTTGTCGCACAATTGCCAGCCCTAGGCCAGTTCCGCCTTTGCTGCGGGCCCGCGCAGTGTCGGTGCGGTAAAAGGGCTGGAAGACCAACTCAAATTGATCCTCTGGCAGGCCGGGGCCGTGATCATACACCTCTAACTGCACCTGGGATCCCTGCTCCGAAAGCACCACATGGATAGGAGAGTCGGGCTTGCCATACTTGACGGCGTTGTCCAAGAGATTGAGGATGAGGCGGTATAGGCGTTGCTCATCTCCCCAGAGGTAAATCTGGGACAATCCGCTCAGGTGCAGTTCCTGGTGGCGGGGTTTGGCCAACGGCTCCAAACTTTGCCAGGCTTCCTGCACCAGACTTGCCAGATCCACCCAGCGCCACTGAGAGCGGGATGCGGCTCCCAGATTGAGGGCACTGAGTTCGAGCAAGTCTTGAACCAAACGGCTCAGGCGCAGAGTTTCATTTAGCAATCGTTCTACCCAGACTGCCTGAGCGGCATCGACCCGGCTTTGTAAAGTTTCGGCCAGCAAGCGAATGGAGGTGAGGGGGGTTTTCAGCTCGTGAGCCACATCCGAAGCCCAGCGATCCCGCTGTTGGGCCAGCATTTTTGCTTCCAGCCGGTCTTCCAAAAAAATGGCCACGTGCGCTTGCGGCAGGAGCAACCCCCAAGCCCGCAGCGGAATCGGTTTGCCATCCCCACCGGAAGGGTAGAAAATCCATTCGCGACTTTGGACAGGAGCAGCGGTCTCCTGTCGGCGGGTAGCCTCGATGAGCTGATCCAACTCATAGGAGCGCACCCATTCCAGCAAGAGCTTGATGCCCGGCTGCCATTGGCTGATGCGCAGCAGGCGCTGGGCGGCAGGATTGCACTCCAGCACCACGTTGTTTTCGTCTACCCGCAGATATCCCCAAGGGAGCCGCTGACTCAGGTATTGCCAGTTTTGCAGTTGCTGTTTTTGGTTGGCCCAATCCAGATCTTGTTGGCGAAGATAACGGCTGAGCAAGCTGAGCATCTGTTCCAGGGAGTGGAGGGGCATGGCCAGATGCACCAGGGATCCCAACCGTTGCAATTCGCGGCTGAAACGACGCCGACTTTGCCACAGCAGGAGCAACGTGCAAAGCAAACCGATTCCCAACCCGATCAGGATCCCGGCTTCCAGTCCCATGTTCCCACCACCTTTGCTGCCATTGTCGCTCAGGGAAGCAAGAGTGGAGGCGAAAGCCCGGTTGCCGGCCTCTTATCGACGATGTACGAGGGTGGTACTGGCTTGGTCGGTGGGCACAAGCAAGATCTCGCTGATGTTCACGTGGGGGGGACGGGTTGCCGCAAACACCACCACTTCAGCCACATCCATCGCCGTCAAGGGGGTGAGGCCCTGATACACTGCTGCCGCACGGGCGCGATCCCCACGGAAGCGCACTTGGCTGAACTCGGTTTCCACCAGGCCCGGCTGAATCTCGGTGACGCGAATGGGGGTGCCCAGTAAATCCAGCTTCAGCCCCTCGGAGATGGCCCGCACGGCGGCCTTAGAAGCGCAATACACAGCGCCACCTGGGTAGGTCTGCCGACCGGCAATGGAGCCGATGTTCACCACATGGCCTCGACCTCGCTCCACCATGCCGGGCAAAACGGCGCGGGTAACATAGAGCAGACCCTTGAGGTTGGTATCGATCATCTCTTCCCAGTCCTGCAAGGCCCCCATGTGGAGCTTGTCCAAGCCACGACTTAAACCTGCATTGTTGACCAAGATGTCGATGTTGGCCCACGGCGAGGGCAGAGATTGGAGCGCCTGCTGCACGGCTGCCCCATCCCGCACATCCAAAGCCAGCAGGTAGGAAGGAGTGCCGTAAGCCTGCTGCAATTCCCCAGCCAGTTCCTGCAGCCGATCCTGACGGCGGGCCACCAGAATCAGGCGGGCTCCAGAACGGGCAAAAAGGGTGGCACAAGCGGCCCCAATGCCGCTACTGGCTCCGGTGATGAGCACGATGGAGTTTTCAAGCATCATTTGCTAATTCAAATGCTGTGATTTCAGTTGGGTTGAGTCGGAGAAAAATGGACAGCCACCTTCAGCTTCCTCGTCAGTTCGAGGCTACAGCCATTCTAGAGTTCGAGCCACTTCCCCAGGGGGGAGCCTGGGATCCAGCAAACGAATCGTTTCTCTGCCGTTCGGTAGCGACCCTACCGCTCCCTGCAAGAGCCTAAAGAGAGCGCTCCAGCAGCTTGACGCAAGCATACAGAGTATCCAAATGGGGAGTGGGCACCCCCACCAAACGCCCCAACTCGGTGATGGCTCCCACAATGGCCTCGATCTCCGTCCGTCGCCCCAGCTCAATATCCTGCAGCATCGAGGTGCGATGGGATCCCACGCGGGCTGCATCTTCTAGCCGCTCTTCCAAAGAGACCGGCAGCCGGATCCCTAGAGCTTGGGCCACAGCCTCAACTTCCTGCATCACCGACCGAACCAAAGCACGGGTGGGTGGGTATTGGGCAATTTCATCTTGAGCAGCCCGGGTGAGGGCGCTGATGGGATTGAAGGCGGCATTGCCCCACAGTTTCTGCCAGATCTCGGCCCGAATCTGCGAGGTGAGGGTGGTGGAAAGCTGCGCCTGTTCAAAGATGGCGGCCAAGGACTGCAGCCGTCCTGACAGGGATCCATCCGGCTCCCCCAGAATGTAGCGCCCACCCCCTGTGTGCAAGACCACTCCTGGCTCTGCCAACTGCACGGCGATATACACCACACAGCCGATCACCCGCTCTATCGGCAGATGGGCAGCGATAACCCCTTCTGGATCCACGGAAGTCAGGGAATGCCCCTCAAACTCGCCCCCATGCCGGTAGAAGTACCACCAGGGGATACCATTCTGGGCAATCACAATGGGGGTGTCGGGGCCACACAGGGATCCCAGTCGAGGGGCAAGCTGCGGCAAGCTGTGGGCCTTGACCGTCACTATCAGCCAGTCCTGTGGGCCCAGGGCAGCCGGATCGTCGGTGGCCGTCAAGTGCTCCACCCAGGTTTGGGAGGGATCCCCCTGCCGGATCAGCTTTAGACCTTGGGTGCGGATGGCCTGCAGGTGAGCTCCACGGGCCACGACACTGACGGGAAAGCCAGACCGAGCCAGGCATATGGCCAAGTGACTTCCCACCGCCCCAGCACCAACGATACAAATCTTCATGAGTTTATCATCTTTCCGCCACCCACCTCATATCCAGGTGGCCAATTGACATGGAATTGACATGGAGCTGTAACAAGGCCCGATACCGGGCCCGGGAGAAATCCTCGACAGCTTTACTCTGCCCCCCCTTGGGTCACCCTCAGGATCCCATATCCAAGTGCCACGCCCACCAGGGTCAGCACAATGCAGAGTCCAGCAATGGTGAAGATCTCGCCAGCCATAGATTCAGCTTCCTCGCAAATGGGATACATCGCCTTCTCAGGATATCGGATCCCCAGCCCTGGCCTTCACTCCAGCGGTGTAGCGACCCAAACCTAGCTCCTGGAAAAACAGGCGTTCTCTTGGACTTGATAAGATCCGGCTATCCACCTCTATAATGAAAGCAATTTACAAGTCTTTACCGGCATAGGCTAAATTGTAATGCCTACAGCCGTAAAACTTGTCCGGTGGCTCTCGAATGCTCTGTTGGGCCTCGTGAGCCCTGGAAACGGTTCTCGATAGGGTCTTGGAGCGCTGGGAATTCTAACCCACTGGAAAGTTCCCAGGCAGTTCTCGCCAAAGAGCCGTTCAAAGAAACTGAGGCAAAAGACCCGAGGGTTGAGTCTTTATACCTAGGCTCCGCTCTTGCTTCGAAGAGGCAAACTTTGTAGTTTCATTAACGTCCTCATTCATTTAGATGTCTTTAAGGAGTAGTTCAGATGACCATAGCGGTAGGGCGCGTGCGTCAGGAGCGAGGATGGTTCGACATCGTCGATGACTGGCTCAAGCGCGACAG
>NZ_JANSIG010000097.1:0-11275 GCF_047461975.1 Synechococcus sp. R55.3
TGGTTGGAAACAAACAGAATGCTATCGCTGCATAGTTGAACAGTGATGTTCAGCAGTGTTCAGCGTAAATGTATCAGCTGCCTATTGCAGCATCAAAAAAAGAAAGTCTTCTAGGTTGGTTAGGAAGGTCAGCACCTCAGCGGTTGTTCGTTCTTCATCTGGGGATCCCAACTGGACGGCCTGTTGAATCAGCTCTCGAACCGGCGTTGGCCCTTGAAGCAGTGGCGCCAACCAGCTCACTTTCTCGGCAGGGATGCTGATCCGCCCGTGGGTGGCCCCTGTCCACTGCATTTCGTAGGGCCGCTTCTCTTGCAGGGCTTTGCTGTACTCCTGGCGAAAGCGGGGGTTGTCCATCAACAGGGGATTGAATTGTACGGATCCCGACAGCCAATCTTCGTCACTCCAAGGCAGCACCGGCGAAGAGCCGGCATGCTCCGCCCAAAAGTCGATGAGGCGATGGACAGGGCGAAGGAGTTCATACAGATGCAGCCGCTCCATGATGCTGAGGGTTGCCAACCGCTGCCGCACAAACTCAGGTACCTTTTTAAACAAAGACTCCACCGACCAGTCGGGCCTATCCACCAAGCTCAAAAAGCTCAACCCCGCCTGCTGCAACATGCGAAACAGGTCGGGGATCGTGAACCCTTTGTCGTTGGAGAGTAGGTAATTATTCATAATGGCCGCATCTTCGGCATAGTTGGCCGGGTTCCAGAACACCGCCTGGGCCACTTCTTCTCGCAGGGATCCCATAAACTCCCGCACATTTTGCGCCCCTACAGCCGGTGGAACGTCAAATTGGCCCACTTTTTGAAAGGCTTCCTGCAAGCGGAAAAACACCTGACGTTGGCGGCGGCTGTGGAGATTGGCCCGGATGATGCCATCGGGCTTGAGGACATTTTTCATCGCCCGCAGGCCCTCGGTGGGATCCTCCAGCAAATACAAAACATCATTGAGGCTGATGAAATCAAACTGGATCCCCAGGCGATCCAGCTCCAGCAGATTGAGGACATAAAATTCGGCATCTGTGAAGCCGTGGTGGCGCAGGCGTTCCTCGGTAAGCTTGACCGAAGCCGGAGACAGATCACAGGCAACAATCTGGGCCCCTGGATTGGCCTCGGCCATCATCAACGTTTCCCAGCCGGAGCCACAGCCGGCATTCAACAACACCTTGCCCTCTGGCGGGACGATGGTATGGGTGCGTAGGTACTGAGCCGTGGTATAGCTCATCTTGAACATCTCCGGCAGGGCGTTGCGGGCCGTCTGCGAGAGGGGCACATTGGGGTAAGGCAAAGCCTCGTAAAGGCTTAAAGCCCGTTCTGAAGCCGAGAGGGCGGAGCTGGCCATGGGCAGGGAGAGGCTCAACGGTTCAACTTATGATTGAGTGTAGCCCCTGTTCGCGACAGCCTTGGGGATCCGCGAAGAACTTGCCATGACTGCTGCTTCCCTGCCCCGTCGCCGCTCTCGCTTCTCCCTCATAGGCACCTTGGCCGCCGTTGGGGGAGCGTTTCTGTTTGGGATCCTGGTGGTGCGGCTGCAATTGCCGATGCTGGAGCGGATCAATCTGGGAGAATTGGAAAATGCCGAGGCCCGCAAAAACCGCAACATCACCCTGGCCAACACGCTGGGCTGGCTGGGCTACCGTAACTTGGGGGCTTCCTGGCTGTGGCTGGAGCTGATCCAGTACTACGGGGATGCCCCGGCCCGCGCCCAGACTGGCTATGGCCTGGCCTACGACTACTTCGACCACATGCTGCGGCTGGATCCCCATTTCCTCTTGGGCTACCGGCTCTCCAGTTTGGTGTTGGCCTATCGGGCCGGCCAGCCGGAAAAAGCCGTCGAGATTTTGGATCGCGGCCTGCAGCAACTTAACCCCCAAAACAACCCTGATGCCTGGCGACTTTATGTGGATCGCGCCCTACTTAACTTTATGTTTCTGGGGGACGCGGAAGCGGGCCGCACCGATTACTACCAAGCTGCTGCCTGGCGAGAGCAGGTGGGCCTGCCTGGAGATGAATTTCGCCAGTTGGGGGATAACATTGCCCGCAGTCCTCTCAGCCGCCGTGTCCAATTCGATGTTTGGCTGAGCGTGTATAACTCCACCACCGACCGGGATACCCGCCTGTTTGTCTTGGAACAACTGGTCCAGTTGGGTACCGTGCTGCAAACGCTGCCTACGGGGGAGATCGAGATCCTGCCCCCTCCTCTGCCCGACTTCCCCGACGAAGAACCCTATCGCTTGCGCCTGTGATTTGATCCGGGGGACAAAGATTGCGCCTTAGGGCTGTGACGTTGCCCCAAAAGGTGAGCTAAACTCTAACCCAAATTAAGCCAACCCAACGGGCCGACTCTTCAAGAGCCGCAGCTTTCCGCTGGAAAAGTTTGCCTCTCTCACGTGGAGAGTAGCTGGCCCTGCTGACTTTGCAATGAGAAATTGCAATGCGAAAACAGTGGCCAGCCCCGTAGCAAGTCCTGGAGACGGTCTGGGGTTCCGGTTGGTTCCCGAAACTTCCCTATCTTATTATTTCTTAACTTTTGTTCTTGTTCTGCACAATAGGAGTGACCCCCATGACCTCAAGAACTTCCCTTCTGATGACTGTGGCTGTCCTTTCGGGCAGTTGGCTTGTTCTTCCGGCGGCAGCACAATCTTCCGGGACGGCCCGGGTGCGGTCGGTGGTGGATGGGGATACCTTCTGGGCGGACTTGAACGGCAGGCCAACCCGTTTCCGTCTGGCCTATGTGGATGCGCCGGAGCTGACCCAAGGGCGCTGGGGGCGGCTATCCCAAGAGGCTCTGCAAAACTTGCTCCCGACGGGATCCCTGGTGCAGGTGGATACCCTCTATGTCACACCGGAAGGGCTTCACATTGCCCAGGTGTACAACGCCGATGGTTTGGTGAATTTGGAGATGTTGCGCCAGGGTCAGGCGGTGGTTTACGAGCGCTTTTTGCACGGGGCCAATCGGCAACGCTACCTAGAAGCCCAAGAGGCGGCCCAAGCGGCGCGGTTAGGCTTCTGGCAGCAACGCAATCCGGTGATGCCTTGGGAGTTTCGGGAGACGGCCACGCAAACCTCGGCCTTTGCGGGGGTCAATGTTTTGGATGGTTCTTTGATTCGTGAAAATCCGGCGGCGGCTGCGGGTGTGGGGATTGCTACTGCGGTGGTGATGGTGGGTCTGAGCAAGGTGCTGTGGAGAAAGCCCAGCCGACAGAGGGTGAGCATCCGGCAGATGGAGCGGGATCTGAAACAATTGCAGCGCAGCCTGACCACAACCCTGGCCAGTCGCAAGCAACTGGAACGGCGGTACGACGAAATTTTGCAAAAGGCCGAAGATTGGTTTGTCAGGGCTGAGAAAGCCAGCCAACAGAACCAGGATGACCTTGCCCGCGAGGCTTTGGTTCGGCGCAACCAGCACATGAGCGCAGCAGAAGCGGTTCGCAAATCTTTGGATGAAGTTGAAGCACAGGTGGCAACCCTTCGCGAAGGCATTTCCCGCCTGGAAAGCCAGATCTCGATGGCCAAGCTGGAGCGGGAGATGAACAACTGACGCCAACGCGATCCAGCCCAACTCTTCCTTGGGAAAGGGGATCCCCGGATCCCCACAGTCGGGCTAAGGCAAGGACGGGGGCAGACTTTGCAGGATGGTGCGGACAACTGCTGCTGAGTTGAGCGCCGCCGTTTGAAAAAAGCTCAAGAAATCCGTATCGTCCCCTGCATCGCTGACCGAGCGCACCAGCAAACAAGGGATCCCGGCTTCTTGCGCTACTCGCACCACGGCTGCCCCCTCCATCTCCACAACCAAAGCGCCGGTGCGTTCTCGGATTTGTCGGCGTAGGTCTGCGTCGGCCACAAACACATCGCCGGTGGCCACCAAGCCTTGATGAATGACGGGATCCCGGCCTTGTAGGGGGTGGAGAGGGATCCGCTCGGGGTGGGCCACAATCAGGTCGTAGAGGGCGCTATCGGCCTCGGCCAGTGGGTGGCGCAGCTCTGGGATAAAGTCGATCCCCAAGACAAAGCCCTCGGGTCGTCCGGTGCCAAAGTCGTGCTCGATCGCCGCATGGGCCAGCACCACATCTCCCATGTGCAAGTGATCGGCCAATGCCCCGGCCACACCGGTAAAAATGATCCCCTGCAAAGGGAAATGGGCCACCAACAGAGCCGCCGTGGTTGCCGCCCGCACCTTGCCCACCCCACCTTGTACCACCACCACCGGTTGCCCCGCCAGGGATCCCTGGTGGAACTGTCGCCCCAGATGGGTATGGATGGAGCAGGTTTCCATTGCTGCGGTGAGCATGGCCACTTCCTCGGGCAGGGCTCCAAGAATACCAATGGCTTTCTGGGGGAGATGAGATGGAGATTCCATAGAGCTTCCCTCAGGTTCTTCGAAAGACTTTTGAACAGGCTCTCTCTCCAGTTGGCGGGGGGGATCGCTTGCCCTCACCTGTCCGGCCACTTAGTGAACCATTGCCAACGGTTTCATTCTCGCCTGAGTTGAGGATCCCAAAGCGATGACCGGATAGGTCGGAGTCTTAGGCGGTATAGCGGTATAGTTGAGGTGGTTGGATAGGGAATAGGGGGAAGACCATGGTCTACAGTGAGCCGCTCATGAGCACCTTTAACCCTTCGCCAGAGGTTTTTCCAGAGCCCCTTCGCTGCGTTGAGGTTGTCTCGGCGGTGGTTTCCAGCCTCAAAGAGGATGCGGCCTACGAAAACCATGAGCAGGGACACACCTGGAAGTTCACCTACGGCACGGCAGAAGTGTTCGTCCATTTGAGCGGCGAATCCCCAGAAGACACCCTTTTGGTATGGTCTCCTGTTCTCTCTCTGCCGGTGGCAGAACCCGCCAAGTTGATGCAGAAGCTCCTGGAGAAGAATTGGAGCGATACCCTAGAGGCGCGTTTTTGCATTTGGAACAACCAGGTGGTGCTGAACCACTACCGCACCTTGGAAGGGATCACAGCGGGCGAAATTTCCCGGGCCATCACCATTGTGGCCAGCTTGGCCGATGAATATGATGAGCCCCTCCAGGCGGAGTTCCCCAAAGTTTAGGGTCTGGCTTTGCCGGGATGGGATCCCAGGGATACTGGCTCCCCTACCGCGTGGCCCCTGGGGCCTGGCAGATGGAGCAGGACTTCCGGCTTTTGCACAGGCTTCGTCGGGATCCTCACCCCTGCCTGCGCTTTTATGGCTGGGATCAGCTTACCCTCTCGCTGGGACGGCACCAGGTTTGGCCAGATCCCCTGCCAGGGATCCCGATTGTGCGCCGACCCACGGGGGGAAGGGCGGTGCTCCATCAGGCGGCTGAGGATGCAGCAGAGCTGACCTACAGCTTGGTGTTGCCCCTTTCTTACTTGCAAGCCAGGTTGCCCAGTTTGCAGCGGGCCTGGGTGTACGACTTCTGTTGCCGCTTTTGGGTGCAGGGGTTGGCGGAGCTGGGCATTGCCATAGATGAGCCCGCTTTTGCTCACGGCCGAAGCCACCAGGATCCCGGCTACCGCAACAAGACCAGTTGCTTTGCCTCCCGTACCCGTGCTGACTTGAGCTGGCAGGGCAAAAAGCTGATGGGCAACGCCCAACTGTGGCAACCTTGGGGGATCCTGCAACAGGGATCCCTCCTATTGCAACCCAATCTAGAGCTGTGGGAACGGTATCTGCCCGGCTCGCAGGTGATTGGTATCTACGACATTTGCCCCACGGCGCCAGGGATCCCTGCTTTGATCGAACATTTTCTCCAGGCCGCCCGGGAGTGCTTTGAAGTGGAATGGCAAGAAGAAGCCTGGCTCCCTTGGCCGGACTGAGGGCCGATTGCTGTTAACAATTACTAGCAACAAGAAGCGGCTTGTCTCAACCGTTCCCCAACTCCCCTCTCTCCCTGGGAAAAGGACTGCCAGTCTAGCCGAGACAGCTGTGCTAGAACCTAGGCAGCGCTCAGCCAGGTAAGCCATGCCGAAAGTTTGGGCGGCAGTTTTGCTAGTTGTATCCCTGCTGCCGCAGCCCGCTTGGGCCATTACCCTTGAACAAGTGCCCAACCCCCGCCGTCAGTATGGAGGGTGGGTTTCCGATACCGCCAACATCCTCAGCAGCAGCACCGAAAACGAGCTCAACCGTCTTATCACTCAGCTTGAGCAGCGCACCAGTGCCGAGATGGCAGTGGTTACCGTGCCGAATACTCAGGGATATGCAACACCAAAAGACTTCGCCACTCGGCTGTTTAACTACTGGGGGATCGGCAAGGCAGGCCAAAACAACGGGGTTTTGTTTCTCATCTCGGTAGGGGATCGGCGGGTGGAAATCGAAACGGGCAGGGGCCTGGTCGCTATCCTCCCCGACAGCCGAGTCCAGCAGATTATCGACCAGCAGATCCTGCCTCGGTTTCGCAATGGGGATTTTGATGGCGGCACTCTGGCGGGGGTGCGGCAGTTGACCTCGGTGTTGCAGGGCCAGCCCGTTGCAAATGTTCCTGCGGCAGCTTCTGGAGTTACCACCTCAACGATTGCAACTTCTTCTGGGGCAGTGGCCCAGGGCATTGATTCTTCCCTGGTGGAAGGGATCCTGCTGCTGCTGGGGATCATCATTTTGGGGCTGGGGTGGCAGCGCTCTCGCATGCCCGTCTCTCTGAGGGCCGAGCGAGGGGGAAGACAAGTCCTCTCTCTGACACCCAGAGATCAAGGAACAGGTGCTGCGCTCTCGTCGGTTCAGAGCGGCCCCATTCGTCTCTTCCTCTATTCGGGATCCCTCTGCCTTGGCCTGTTCTTGGGGTTGTCCAGCGGCACTTGGCTGGGGTTCGCTTTGCCGGTTGTGGCTGCTATGGCCACTGACGGCACCTTGGGCCTGAAGCGTGGGATCCCTTTTCAGCCGGTGGTTTGTCAAGCATGTGGCCGACCCATGCGCCCAATCCAGCCCGAAGTTCTTAATAAGCGCCTCTACCAGCCGGATCGCCTAGCCAAAAGCAGTGGCAGAGCGCAGTACTACGGCTGGTTTTGCCCAGCCTGCCAGGGGGTTGCCGTAGTTGTTCGCGAAAGCCCGTCCTACCGCGACCATTACTGCCCTAGGTGTCGAGCTCTCACTTTGGATCTCTCCACGGAGATCCTTGTGGAGGCTACCTATTCCCAGAGCGGTTTGAAGCGGGAAATCTTTAGCTGCCCTTTGTGCTCCTACCGCACTGAGCGAGAGGTGGTCATCCCCAAGCTCAGCCACACAAGCGATCGCGACACAAGGGATTGGCACACAAGCGATCGCGACACAAGCGATTGGCACACAAACGATAGCAGCAGAGATTCAGACTTCGGTGGCGGTAGCAGCATAGGTGGCGGAGCGGGCGGCAGTTGGTGAGACCCAACTCTAGAGATTTCTCTATCGATCTGAAAAAGGAGTCGGGCTTCTCTTAAATCCGCCAGGACAGTACAGTGGTAAGGGAGCAGCAATAGAAACTGGCTAAGGACGGATCTCTCATGACCCTCGGAGAAGGCGTACAACTGGTTACGTTTGTGGTGCTATCGGCGATGGCCATTGGCTTCGCGCTAGGCGTGGTTTGGGCCCCCAGCATTGTCTATTCCGGTTTTCTGCTCGGGGGCGTTTTCCTGAGCATGGCCGGGTTGTATCTCCTCTTGAATGCCGATTTTGTGGCCGCAGCCCAAGTTCTGATCTACGTCGGCGCGGTTAATGTGTTGATCCTGTTTGCCATCATGTTGGTGAATCGGCGCTACACCTTTGCTCCTCTGAAGCTGGGCTGGCTGCGCAACGGAGTGACGGCGGTGGTCTGTTTGGGTCTGTTTGCCCTTCTAGCCGCGATGGCTTTGAACACCCCTTGGCCGCTGCAGCCGATCCAACCTTTGAGCAGTGTGTTGGTGATCGGCGGCCACTTCTTCAGCGATTATCTTCTGCCTTTTGAGCTGGCTTCTGTTTTGCTGCTGATGGCGTTGATTGGGGCCATTGTCTTGGCGCGGCGGGAGTTTGTTCTTCCCCAAGCCGGAGAAGGGGATCTGAGCTTGCTGGAGCGGGCCCGACCCCAGCTGGAATCAGAGTCAGAACGACCGGCAGAGCTGGTGAGCACCCGCTAAAGCTGACTGCTCTCGGCCATAAAACCTAGAGCTTTCCCGAGGCCCCTGTCATTGTGTATCTACATGGAGCTCATCGCGATGTTGCAACTGCAGTTTTTCTTGGTGGTGGCAGCGATTCTTTTCTGCATTGGTATTTACGGATTGATTGTGAGCCGCAATGCGATTCGCGTCCTGATGTCGATTGAGCTGATGCTCAATGCGGTGAACCTGAACTTCATGGCTTTCTCCAACTTTGTCGATTCAGCGATGATTCGCGGCCAGGTGTTCTCGGTGTTTGTCATCACTGTGGCGGCTGCCGAGGCCGCAGTGGGCTTGGCCATCGTGCTGGGGATCTACCGCAACCGCGCCACTATCGATATGGAGAGCTTTAACTTGCTCAAGTGGTAGACTTTTTCGATTGTTTAGTTTGTATCAAGGCAAGGCTGGCTAATTCAAGTGAAGGCCAGAATGCCTGAGTAGAGCAAAGCTCCCAAAACAGGCAGGAAAACCAGCAGACCCAGCCAGCGGGATTTATTCAGGCGGGGTGGAATGGCAAAGATCACCCAGATACCGAAGATCAAGTTGACTAGGGGAATGAAGAAGAGGATCACCCACCAGCCGGGTTTACCAGCAGCTCGACACATCACCCAGATGTTAGCAATCGGGATCCAAGCTAACCAAGCATTCGGCACGTTTAGCTTCTCTCCAATCACCATTAAGGTGTAGCTAAAGAAGGCGTAAAGGGCAACGGCAATCAGCCCTGGTAAAAGCTCATCCATCGTGACCCTCCCACATATTTTTTTGATATTTGCGAATGTCAACTCACTTGTCTCCAGCGTCTCTTTGGTGTCAGAGACAACCCTCGAATCTATACAGCTATAAGGCCAAACCGCAAGAAAACCAACTTTCCAAAGCTGTTCAGGAGCTACTCTGATCCCGCCCACAAAGTTAGCCAAAAGGGATCCCGTTGTCCAGACTTATCTGTCAAGTTTCATCAAGAATTCTGTCAAGTTTCATCAAGAATACAGATCTGACGAATAATCTCTCAAGCACGGGGGGGCAACGGTGGGCATTGGATCCCGGGAACCAGGGATTCCAGCAAGCCGCTACAGGCATCCCAGAGCAGCTCGATTACATAATGGAATCCGGCCTCACCCCCGTAGTAGGGATCCGGAACTTCTTCGTCAGAATGAGAGCGGCAATAGCTGCACATCAGGCGCACTTTCTCGGCATATTTTCCCTGGGGATCCAAGCTGAGAATGTCGCGGTAATTTTGTCGATCCATAGCCAGGATCAGGTCAAACTCGCGCAGGTCGGCAGGTCGAATCTGGCGGGCCTTGCCTTGTAGCTCTAGGCCATAGCATCGGGCTGCTTGTTGCATGCGCCTATCTGGGGGGCTGCCGATGTGATAGGCTGCCGTACCTGCTGAGTCGCAGATAATTGCTTCCTTATGGCCGCTGCTGCGCAAAAGGTGATTGGTGATGCCTTCAGCGGTGGGAGAACGACAGATGTTGCCCAGACAGACGAACAGAAGCTTTTGGCTCATGACAATCTCAACAGCAGTAGAGAACTCCTCTCACCTTATAACAATGCCCATCTAATCTAATGGTTCTTTGGTCTGAGCATAATAGTTCTTCGTTCTGAGCGCAGAAGAGCACAGACGGCAACGAACGGTGTTTGCGAGCCAGTCTCATCTGCCACTGACGGGAACAGAGCGGATCCCATGTGCTGGCCCACCACGGGATGTATTCGCTCACAGCAGCAGAGTGGAGTCCTCCCTCATTTTCCACCAAGTTTCCCACCAAGAGCCGCTGCAATGATCTAACAGCAGCTATTGGGAAGCCTGTCGCTTTGAGCATCACAGGTCTAATCGAACCGACAAGGGATCCCCAGGCATTGCTGCAGCAGCTTTAGGTATTCTTGTCCCTCCATGAGAAAGGCACCAAAACGGGCCAGGTGCGGGTTCATCAACTGAGCGTCGAATAGGCGAAAGCCCCGCTCCCGTAAGTGCTCCACCAACTTCACCAAGGCCACCTTCGAGCCGTTGGGGATGCGGTAGAACATCGACTCGCCGATAAACGCCGCTCCAAGGGCAATACCCAGGATCCCGCCTGCCAAGGTCTCTCCCTGCCAGGTTTCAAAGCTGTGGGCAAAGCCAGACCGGTGCAGAGCTGCGTAAATCTGCTTCAGCTCGGGGCTAATCCAGGTTTGGGGACGAGCGGCACAGCCCTCTACCACCTGCTCAAAAGCGCAGTTCAGCCGCACCTGAAAGCGACCGCTGCGCACCAAGGGCCGCAACGAACGGGGGCAGTGAAATCGCTCATCGAGGGGGATCACCGCGTGCCGGTCGGTGCCGTACCAGGTCAGGGATCCCGTCTCTTCGTCGGCCATCAGAAAGTAGCCTTGGGCATAGCCTGCCAGAATGGTGGCCAGATCCACCTGCATTGCCTCAGTTGCGCTCCTCAAGATTGCCATTCTGCAGAGAGGCTGGCAAAATCCCCCCCATTGGCCCTGGGGTGACAATCCACACAGGCGCTCACCCGCACAGGAGTGGGAAACTCCACTTGCAGATGCAAAGCGCGGAAATAGCGGGAATCTGCCAAGCGATAGGGCACCTGTTCCCCTTGTCGCAGGGGCCGGGAGTTGGGCCGCAAATAGCCCCAGGCCAGTTGTAAAGCCACACCGCTCAGGGGCTGGATCTGCTGGCCATAGTGGTTGGGATCCTGCAGCAGCCGTCGCCAGGTTTCGGTGGGCAACACTTGGGCGGGCAACGCCACATGGCAACCACCACAACTGCGCACATATTGAGCCTGCTCCAGTTGGGCTTGAGTCAGGCCCTGCTGCGCTTGTGCTCCCAGGTTCTGCGCTGATCCCGCCAGCAGGGATCCCATAAACCCGGACAGGATGACTACCATGCTCCAGATCCAAAACCGCCGGCGTCGTCGTTGCAAAGGAGCCATGCTCTCACACCCACTGCCCATGCTTTCCCACTCTAGATCAGGTGGTTGCCGGCGACAGCGGGACGGAGTCCATAAGATCCGGCCTCAACTGCTGGGATCGACTTGATCGACTTGGCCTATTTTTGGAGGAGCTTGAGAGATCGCGGATCTGATACATTTACGCTGAACACTGCTGAACATCACTGTTCAACTATGCAGCAATAGCATTCTGTTTGTTTCCAAACAGAATGGCGGTATCCCGCAAAGCTTTGAGTAGAATACCCAAAGCGCAGTTTCC
>NZ_JANSIG010000098.1:0-11237 GCF_047461975.1 Synechococcus sp. R55.3
TGTTTGGAAACAAACAGAATGCTATCGCTGCATAGTTGAACAGTGATGTTCAGCAGTGTTCAGCGTAAATGTATCAGACGCGACAGGCACTGAACACTCTGGAAGTGTTTGTTAGCGTTTCGTAGGTCTTTCGGAGCGGTCATCAGTACCCCGTTGAGCAGCCAGAAATTGTTAAGCTTAACGCACGGATGGCAGTATCCGGCCATGCCCCGAGTGACAACTGCTGACGATCTGCTGACAGAATATGCCTCTGGCGAGCGCAACTTTCAAGAATCCAACCTGGTGGGGGTGGACTTGGTGCGCTCCAACTTGCAAGGGGTGAATCTGAGAGGGGCCAACCTCTCCTTTGGCAAGCTGAGTGGCATTAACCTGCAGGAAGCCGATTTGCGCGGCGCCGATCTCAGCTCGGCCAACTTGATGGGGGCCAACCTCCGCGGGGCCAATCTTTGGGAAGCCAACTTGATCGGCGCGGATCTCAGCTTTGCCGACTTGCGGGAAGCCAACTTGCACGGTGCCTACCTTTGGGAAGCCAAGCTAACCCGTGCACAACTGCAGGGAGCCGATCTGAGCGGGGCAAAAATCGGCGGAGCAGTGCTGACCGGCGCTGACCTCAGCGGAGCCATCCTACCCGACGGGAGTGTGCGGGCTTGAGCCACCCCCCCAGCAGACAAGGCAGAATGGAACTGTTGCGACGGGATCCCTGATGTTACTGCTGTTCAACTTGGTCTTGACACTGCTGCTGGCTGTGGGAGTGGCAGTCCTGGCCGGACAAAACCCCACCACCCTGACTGTACACTTCTTGATGTGGCGCTCGGTGGAGCTGCCCTTGGGATTCCTCATCGCCGTGGCCGTCGGCCTGGGCCTGTTGACGGTGGGGCTGGGCTCTCTCCTCTGGCCTGGGCGCAGCTTTTCTGCCACCGCCCGCCAATTACAGGAACGGGTGCGCCAACTGGAAATGCAGGATCAACCGCCCCAATAACGGCCAATTCCCAAAGGGATCCCTCTGCTTTCTGGCTTTGGCTCAACAGCTTCGATCCCCTGCAATTCTATAGTTGACTTGACAATCTTGTCGCTGGCCCTAGGGAAAGCATGCTGGAATGGCCCACCGATGCGAGACTGGGCGTAAGCTGAGATCAGGATCCCTTCGCCGTCTGCTTGAGCAGTGCGTATCTCCAACCGTAACCATGGCTTATTTCCAACCTACTTCCCCGGATAGCTCTCCCCAAGACCCACGGGCCCTGCGCAAAGCCCTGCGCGGATCCAGCACCTACTTTGCCAAGGGATTTGAAGAACACAAGGATCAGGCTCAACTGGAGCTGCAAACCACCTACAAAAGCCCCCTTGTGGAGCAAATCCGCGCCCAGGCTTACCGCTATCAGCGGGGCGACATTACCATTCACCTGGCCAGGGCCTTTGGCTTTTGCTGGGGCGTGGAACGGGCGGTGGAATATGCTTATGAAGCGCGGCGACGCTTTCCGGATCGGCAACTGTGGATCACCAACGAGATCATCCACAACCCTCTGGTAAACCAGCACCTGAAGGAGATGGGGATCCGCTTTGTGGAGAAAGGCCCGGACGGCAAGAAGGACTTTTCTCAGATCCGGCCCCAAGATGTGGTGATCTGGCCTGCTTTTGGGGCAAGTGCATCGGAAATGGCGTTTTTTCGGTCGCAGGGCAATGAGATTGTCGATACCACCTGCCCCTGGGTTTCCCGCGTGTGGAACCAAGTGGACAAGCACCGCGCGGCTCAATTCACCTCTGTGATCCACGGCAAGTACAACCACGAGGAAACCGTAGCCACCAGCTCCTTTGCCGAAAAATATCTGGTGGTGCTGAACCTGGAAGAAGCAGAATGGGTCGCCCGCTACATTTTGCAAGGCGGAGATGCGGCAGAATTTCGGCGGCGCTTTGGCAAGGCCACTTCCCCCGGTTTTGATCCGGATCGCGATCTAGAGCGGATCGGCATCGCCAACCAAACCACCATGCTAGAGGGGGAGACCCGCGCCATTGCCAAGCTGTTTGAGACCACCATGCTGCGCAAATATGGCCCCCAGGAGTTGGACAATCACTTCATGAGCTTCAACACCATCTGCAATGCCACCCAAGAGCGGCAGGATGCCATGTTCGAGCTGCTCGAGCAGCCTTTGGATGTGGTGGTGGTGATCGGGGGGTTTAATTCCTCGAATACCACCCACCTGCAGGAAATTGCCCTGGCCAAGGGCTTGCCTTCCTTCCACATCGATGGCCCCGACTGCATCCAACCCAACAACCGCATCCGCCACAAGCCCCTTCACCAAGACCCGACAGTTACCGAAGGTTGGCTGCCCGCCGGGCCGGTGCAAATCGGCATTACCTCCGGTGCCTCTACCCCAGACCGCGTTGTCGAGGAGGTGATTCAACGCATCTTCGCCCTGCGTGAAGAACCTCGGCGGATCCCTGCCTAGGGATCCCTTCCCTCTCCCTCTTGAGCGTGCTCAACACCCTTTTTCAGGTTTATCCTCCCTTGCTGGGCTGGACGCTGCTGGGTTTTTTTCTCCAGAAGGGGCTGCCCGGCGACTGGAAGCGTTGGCTGGATCCCCACGCCTTGGGGCGATTCATGTTTTGGGTGGGAGTGCCCCTCAGCATTGTTGGGTTTATGCAGGGAGTGGATCTGTCGGGTCAAATCTGGGTTGCTCCCCTGATCTGCTGGCTGTCGGTGGGGCTGGGGTTTGCCTTGACCAGCGCTTGGCTGTGGTGGCAGCGCCACAACTGTTGGAGCAGTGCCCAGCAGGGCAGCTTTCACCTAACCGCCACCCTGGGGAACACCGGGTATTTGGGCTATCCCATCTGTCTGGCTGTGGCCGGAAGGGCTTACTTTGGCTGGGCCCTGTTCTATGATCTGCTGGGCACTCTGTTCATGGCCTACGGGTTTGGCGTGTGGGTGGCCAGCCGCCACGGCAGTTCCCATGCCCAACCTTGGCAGGTGGGCCTCCACATTTTGCGCACCCCTGCTCTTTGGTCTTTTGCTATGGGCCTACTGCTGACCCGCGAACCCCTGCCGGGTTGGCTCTCTCAAGGGTTGGCGGCTTTTGCCTGGAGCATGATCCCGCTCAGTTTGATGATCCTGGGGATGCGGCTGGCCCAGGTGAAGCGCTGGGGATCCTTTCTTGCCGCCGGAGTGGCCCTCTTGATCAAAATTGTGATTGTGCCGCTCTTGGTGGGAATCGGCCTTGCCTTCACCCCCTACCCGCCTCTGGCCAAGCTGGTGCTGGTCCTGCAGAGCGGTATGCCCCCCGCCATCGCCACCCTGGTGCTCACGGAAGAATACGACTTGGATCGGGAAATTACCGTAACTGCCTTGGCCGTGGGGTACTTAGCCGCCTTGCTGACCTTGCCCCTCTGGCTGGGACTCTGGGGATCCTAATAGGCCAGGTGAGACAACGTCTGCTCTAGGTAGCGATGCACCAGTTGATCCAGCTCAGTTTCCTGGCCAGGCGGCTCCTGTCCCTGTAGCCATCCTCGAAAACCCGAGCTTTCCACAATGGCCTGCCGCAACGGCTTCCAAACCGCTTGCGTGCGCAGTGCTGTGAGGGCCTCTGGCTCGCTGGAGTGCTCCGCACCGCTGTTGCGAGCGTGAACGGAGCTGAGAGCAGGATTGGTCATGAGAGGAAGGTGAGCAGGAGTGATTCACCCTCAGAATAACTCGGATCCCAGTTGGCTTTGGCTCTCTGGGATACAAATCTCCCCCTCTGTTCTGAACAAGCCTTCTCTCAATCGCTCAGGCAAAACCAATCCATCACCATCAACCAACTGGCGCAAGAGGCCCAGGGATCCCTAAACAAACAGTTGGCTGCGCTGCTCGACCCGCAAAGTTGGCCCCAAGGCATTGAGAAGAGAGACGCCGTAGCTGCGGGCAATGATGCGGCTATCCAAAATGGCCACCCATCGGGTGGATGAGCTGGAATCTTCTCCCGAATCAGAGCTTTGCCGCAGAGGCGCAACAGCCCGTTGCAACTGGGCAGCGGCCACCGGCAAAAGGTACTGACGGAACCAGTCCTGCTGGGTGCGTTGCAGATATTGCACCCGTCCGGCCACCCTTGGGTCTTCCACAGAAGGGAAAGGCAAAGTGGCGATCACCATCAGCTCAGGGCGCGGCAAGCCGGCCTTGTGGTGCAGCCAGTAGGGCCAGTCGCAGACCAAAATGCCCTTTTCGCCGGGGAACGGGCTGTTTACCCGCACCCGTGAGCCGAATTCGGCAGCCAAAGCCGCTCCCACCTGTGCTTGCAGAGGCTGATCCGACACCAACACCACCACAAAGCCTTGCGCTTGAGGGATCAGCTTTTTCAGCTCTTGCAGCAGGTGATCCCGAAATAGAGGGCTGTTGGGCAAGGGCAGGCGCGGCAAGTAGAGGGACAGCTCCGCCCCGCCGGAACGGGGCCAACCCTCGCCTGAGGCAAACCGCAACGGCGTCAGATCCGGCAAGCCCAACCGTCGCCGGTAGGTTTCCGCCTGGCGATCCAGATCCAGCGCTTCCCCGGTAATCACCACCGGCTGTGTGGCCCAAATGGGGGCCAGCCAATCGTGCAGAGCCGCCGGGCTGTGGTGAAGGGTGAGGCGACCGGTTTCTCGGTCGGTTTCGGCCCACCAAATCCATTTGGAGACGGGATCCCCCTCAGAGCTGAGCCGCCGGCGGATTTGATCCCAGGGATCCGGCAGCCAGCCGGGGTAGCCTGTCACCAAAGACAGCACAGCATCCAGGTGAACCTGTTCATCCGCATGAAGTAGACAGCGGGAAAGAGGCCGCCGCAAAAGCTGAAGGGACAAATTGACCTGAACCTGGGAGAGCTGCTCCGCCTCGGCAGGGAAGATTTGCCGGAGCTGTTGCCAATGGCTGGCTTCCAGGGTCACCGTTAGCGCCTGGTAGGCCCAATCTTCCAGGTCTTCGGCTCCATCCAGGATCAGAGGGATCCCTGTCGGCACTTGCGAGGATCCCTTTCTCAAGCGAGCTTGCAGCCAATCCAGGGGATCCACCAACAGCAACCCCTGGAAATCGGGATCCGGCCAACGGTCTTTTTGCAGGACGGGCTTATGCAACTGCAGGGTGTGCTGTAGCCAGGGGATCTCTTCCCCCAAAATTTGCGCCTGCACAGGAGCTGTAGCGCAGAGCAAGGTGGGGTTGGGCCACATCAGGGCCGGCAGCAGATAACTGAGGCGGTGCTGACCCCCAGCAGGCACCTGGATCAAGGTGCTGCGACCCAACCGCAACCCTCGCGCCACCATGCGAGCCATCGTCAACTGGTGGGGCCACAGGGCTTCGGGAGACTGCCGCAAAAGCTGCCGCAACTGTTGGTGGACTTCAACCTCAATCACAGTTCAGTACGCCGGGGGTCTGCCACAGACGGTAGGGTGAACTAGCCTATTCTAGGGTAGAGAAGAAAACCAAAGCCCATCTCTGGGGTGAGCGATGTCTCTTCTAGCTGCTGTTTCCACGGGATCCCTGCTTCTGGATCGCTCCGGGTGGGGCCGTTTGCACATGAAGGGATCCCCAGGCTTGGACTATCTGCACAACCGAAGCACCCAAAATCTGAAGGCCCTCAAGCCAGGGCAGGGGGCCGACACGGTTTTCGTGACCCCCACCGCCGGCATCCTGGATTTGGCAACGGTGTACGTGGGAGAAGAAGACTGCTGGATCTGGACTTCGCCCCAGCGGCGCAGCCTGCTGATGCAGAGTTTGGGGCGTATGCTGCCTTTGGTGCGGGGAGCAGAGTTGAAAGATGAGACGGACCAGACCTTTGGTTTTGGGTTGCTCGGCCCCCAGAGTCAGGCTCTCCTGGAGCAAGTGGTGAGCTCAGAAGAGACTCCGACCAGGCTCAATGAGCACTGCGCCGTGGAGATCCAGGGGATCCCTGTCCATCTGGCTTGTGGCACGGGTCTTGCCCAGCCGGGGTTTACCCTCTGGGGCACCATTGACCAGAAAGTCGCTCTTGAAGAATGCTTGCTCCAAGCCGGAGCCAAGCTGGCCCCACCTGAGCTGTGGGAAGTCCTCCGCCTAGAAGCGGGTCGCCCCGCCGCCGACCGAGAGCTGACCTCAGACTACAACCCCCTAGAAGCCGGCCTGTGGCGAGCTGTTTCCCTTGACAAAGGTTGCTACGTTGGCCAGGAAGTCTTGGCCAAGCAGGTAACCTACCGGCGCATTCGGCAAACTTTGTGGGGGATCCGCCTCCAAGGAGAAGCTCATCCTGGCACAGAGATTTTGCGGCAGGGGGAAAAGATTGGGCTGCTGACCAGTGCAGGCCTAACTTCGCAAGAGTACCTGGGATTGGGATACGTGCGCACCAAATTCAATCCTGCCGAGGGGCTGGAAGTAGAAGTCGGCTCAGTGCCAGGAGTGCTGACCCGAATGCCGTTTTCCAGCTTCCCGCCTATTGTCTAGGATTGTTTTTGCGGCAGAGACCTCCCCTCTCCCGCTTCAAGGGAGAAACGCGGGCAAAGGATCCAGAACTTATAGGTCAAAGTGGCGGCGAAAGCGGGGATCCCGTCGATCCTTTTTGCGTCGGTTACAGGTTTTGCACAACGTTTGCAGATTGCTGATGTCGTTGCTGCCCCCTTGGGCAATGGGGATGATGTGATCGATCTGAAGCTGAACCTCTGGGGGCGACTTTCCGCAACCGCGACAACGGAAGCCGTCTCTTTGGAAAACATACTCCCGCACGGCTGCTGGAATTAGAATCCTTTCGCCGGATTTTCTTTCTTTCATCGTTATTCATCCATACTGCGAAGATCGTCCAGTGGAGACTTTTCATCTAGAGGTTCTAATATCTCTTGGTCGGGTTCTTTTATCAGAAATTCAGGATTGTCAGGATAAAAGTCAATCGTAACTTCTACTCTTACTTTTACTCTACCGGTCTGCCAACCGTTAGTTTTAGGAGAAAGAATCGAGCATGGAACTCCTTTATGGAAAAAATGAACCTGATCTTCATAGGGAATACCTGTTTGTATCTCAGACGAACTCAAGTGACTGTTTAGTCCACTTCCCATTTGGTCAAACCTCAGGAAATAAGAATTGATAGAATCGCAAAGCTTGGAAATCATGTAGACTTTCTGCTTATTGTTCTTGTTGATAAAAGTGATAACTCCGTCTCCCAGTTGGCTAAGATTAATGGATGTTTTTGTCATCTTATCGACCTCAAGACATAGAGACAACTTGAACAGCCCGTAAATCATCCAGTATAGAATCCTCTAGTTTTCTGGGAGCGCTATCTCCAGAATCTCTATATGGGTCATCAGGAACAAACTCGAGATAAACTTTGACTGATATCTTGCCAGAGATCCACGACTTTCTGGGCTGTAAGACTCTAGATTCTATTCCATCCACGAGCATTCTAATGTCCGCATAAACCTTTCTTGATTGAAGGTAACCGTTTGTCTGGAAAATATCTGAAAGAAGGTAATTAATAATTGCACTATGCAAGCTACTTGGAAGGTAAACTTGATCACCAATCTCAACAACAGTTTCTCTATCATTTCATTTGCTCTGAAAACTAGTCGGATCGGCCACAGCATTGTCTCCTATTGCTCACAGACTTTACTGACTGACATCTCCCCGAATGTCATCCAAAGGCGATCTACTGCTCCCTGATCCCGTTTCTTCTGGCTCAAACTCAACCACTAGTCTCATCCTAACTCTACCAGCAATCCACGGTGAGCCAGGACGTAAGAGTTTAGCAGGAATTCCTTTCACGTTAGTTATTCCGTTCAAGTTGCTCCATAGAATCGAGACTCCCTTTTCGCTAAGTTTGCTGGATAAGTAGGATCTGATACTCTCATAAACAATCTCTGAGTACACCTGAGCAAACTCTTGCGAGTAGATTAGGCGTCCTCCTATATCAATGACAGTATTTTGGAAAATATCTAGCTCAACAAAGCACTCCTGAGATTGATCATTACTTGACACTTGCCCAACCCCCTCTATGTCTCTCTGGCTTAGGCTAGCTCTCACTTTCGCGAAGGTCATCCAGAGGGGATCCGCTGCTGCTCTCTGAGCCTGTATCCTCTGGCTCAAACTCTACAGTGATCCGCAATCTGACTCTGCCTTTTTCCCAATCTTTCTTGCCCGGCACCAAGAGTTGACAAGCAAGTCCCTGCCCAAACCACTTCGCTTCTTGCAACAATTTTTCTTCTGGCTTGGGAGCAAGAAGGCTACTGGCAATGTTGAGCAAGTCTTCCGGCGGCAGGATCCCTGAGGATCTCAAGGCCGCAATGAACAAGCGATGCAGCTCTTCTTTCTTGGTCAAGTCCTCTTGGGCTGCTTTGACCAAGTTGGCAACCTTGAAAGTTTTCTCCCCTACGGAGAGGATCCCTTCTGGGTGCTGCTGTAGAGGTATCGATTTGGATCCCATGACTTTATCTGGATCAAGTGAAAGGCCAAAAACAAAGACAAGCCGCTCTATCTCAAATCATCGAGAATGCTATCCAACTCTGGAAAACTCTCGTCTATGGGTGTAGAACGACCAAGAGCGACTGCTTCGCTTGCATTGCTGTCACCTACTTGCTGTTCAGGAAGACTTGCCAAAATTTGAACTGACTCACCAACAGAGGAAGGTTCAGGACGAGTAATCAAGGGCAGCATCTCACGATTGAGGCCCAAAGCTTGCAAGCAGAGGTTGATCCCAGAAACAGCTTGGTTATACTTGTCTATGCTTGCCTCCAGTTCTTTCAGCCGCTGTTGGTTAAGCGCAATTTTTTCTTCGGCCTCTTTTCTGAGAGATGCTTCCATGAACTGCTTTGCTTCTGGGTACTTTTGTAAAATCTCGTCGGCTACTTGCTTGGCAACCGGCAATAGTTGAGTTTTTAGAGTGTTGTTGGTCTCTTGTCGGAAGCTAGAACGCACTGTCTGGTTAATTTTCGGCTCGAAGTCAAGCTTAAGTAATTGTCGGATTCCAGGCTCTGCGTCTTGAATGGCAGAGATGTCGTATGATTGGCTGGTTTGTCTTAGGACTTCTCGAAACTGGTAGATCGAGAATGTTCCTTCGTCATAGAAGCGGGGGCTTTCTCTGAGGTAGCGGTCGCACTCTTTTCGGGCACCATTGACAAGAGAGCTCAAAGTTACATCTCTAACCGAAAGAAGCTTTTTCTCCAAGTCCCCATCGGATCCCAGTAGGCGAAACAACTGCCTGTAGTAGCTCGAGCTGCGAACTTCATCAACAAGGCGACGAAAGAAGTTCTCTACAAGCGTGCTGGCTGATTCTACCAGGATGTCTTCTAGATGGTTGGATAAATAGTAAAAGGCTTCGACCAATACAGCTAAGAATGGAGCTGTGGAGTTGCGGGGACGAATGCGAACGGCTTGACTGTAAACATTGTCCAACGAAAAAGTATCCAAAAGCTCATCTAGCCTCCGTACCATCCTAGCCTGCAATTTACGGAAATCGTTCTCAAATTCTTTGTTTTCTCCGTTAATAACTTTATTGACTACTGTCTGGATATGCTCGTCAAACTCTCGGCCAATACTGGCTAGCTGCTGATTGATCAGCGTCAGCTCATAGGAAATCATGCTGTCAATCTCTTTGGGCTGGCTATCAATGTCTCGGTAGAGATCTAGATAGGACTTCCTCATCTCGATGCAGAGAGGTTGCAAATCATCGGCCAGCGCGGAAAATAGCTGTGGCCGTTTTTCTTCCGTTAAGTAACGAGTGATCCCAGCCCGAAAGTCTTCAATACCGCTATCTTTAATCATATACTCAATCAAAGGTTTTCCCCACTCCCTCAGAATCCGAACGTAGTTATTTATGGGTGTGTCGTACCCATGTACAGAAGGGCGGAACGGGGATCCAACCAACCTACCTGACGTGCAGTACTTGTTAAACTCGCTGACAAACTGGGGCGTTTCTTCCTCACCACCCAATTCTTTGATGCTTTCTGAAAAAATCGTATCCAGTCCAAATCGATCCTCAGGGGTAGTTGTCTTGATCTGGGAACCATAGAAGCCAAGAAGGCCGCTCGTCTTGAATATGCGGAGCTGACGAAATTGCTGGTCGATAATGTTTTCTAGTCTCTGCTTTAGTTGTGCGTTGTACCAAGTCTCATCAATCCGGTTAAACACATAGAAGACGCGATCCCTGATGCTGTCATTACCTTGAATGTGTTCAATAAGTTCTGTCTCTTCCTTGGTTAGTTCGCCTGTTGCAGCACATTTGAGAACGCAAACAACTGCAGACGTATCCGGATCGGCAATTTTTCGATAGGTGCGCTCTGCATCTGCTTTGACTGGAGCATCGATCCCAGGAGTATCGACAATAACGTTTCCATCTTCCAGCAAGGGGTGGTGGCAATAGTATTCCACCTTTCGCAAAACTGCGCTATTGGCACCGCGCCGGGCAAAACCCGCAGCTTCCCTTAGGTTGCCGAAGTTGAGCTGCTCCATCGAGAAGACTTTGTTCTCGGTAGGGTGAATTTTGTCCCGGTTCTGCTGGAAACCTGTAATCAACAAGCGAAGTGCATCCGCCTGCTTCGCCCGCTCTGACTTGCTTTTGCCTCCCTCCTGCTGAATAATAGCCTCAGCACGCTCCTTCAGGGGATTCAGTGCAGTGTCTTCCAGCCTGCTGAGTGACGGAGCCAAGTTTAGGAAAGCGCAGAAGGCGGTCATCTGTTCTTGCACTTCCTGCTCGCTAAGAAAAGTGAGCACTACCCTCTCCGCATTTGGCTCTGCGTAGGCGATGTAGCACTCTGTCCCTGTGGCGTGCCCTTCGGCGCTGTAGAGAAGCTCTCTTTCTAAGAGGGCATTGATTAGCATAGACTTGCCAGCACTGAAAGCACCGGCAAAGACAATCTCGAAGGTTGGAGAAATAGCTTTGCTGAGGGAAGCTTGAATCCGAGTGGTATCTTGCTTGCCTGAAAAAGTGGAATCCTGATGCCAGAGTTGCAGGATAGCTTCAACCTGCTCTTTCAAGTTCTCACACTGAGGCAGGAGCTTTACAGACATAAGAGAGCAATCTCCACAGAGGCTGCTGGGATTATAACTTGCCTATGCTTGAGGTAAGGATCCCTACAACAATTTTCTTCAGTCCCGGAGCTGTGTGGCTATATGTGCATACACGTGAAGAGAGAAGAGCAGAACTCCCCAGACCGACATAGCAAAAAGGCTTAGGTCGTTGACCCAAGCCCGCCTCAGCATACTCATACCAGATGCCAGGAACCAGACTTGAACTGGTGACACGAGGATTTTCAGTCCTCTGCTCTACCAACTGAGCTATCCCGGC
>NZ_JANSIG010000099.1:0-11000 GCF_047461975.1 Synechococcus sp. R55.3
TCCTGCTCAGAGATAGGCAGGATGCGATCGCTTCTTTCCTGAACCATGTTCAGGAGAGTTCAGCGTGAATGTATCAGTCAATTAGGTCTCTGAAGCTATGGACGCCGCCGAAATTGCCGCCTTGAAAGAGCGCATCAAGCTAATCCGCGAACGCCGGCCAGCGGTAGCCAAGCTGTTGGAAAAGCCAGACTTGGGCAGCTTGCGCGTGGATGTCAACCAAGCGCTGGAGGAGATCGACGAGTTGCTCTACGAGTTCGAGCAGACTTTTGGCCCGGAAAGCTAGAGGGCTAGTTCCTGATAAGCTGCTGCAACTGGGCCAGAACCTCAGCGCTGTGGCGGCTGGGGTTTACAATTGGGTCGATTTCTCGCAAAATCCCCTCCGGGTCGATCAAGAACGTATTGCGCAGGGCAACATCGCCCATCCAGGATCCGTAGGCTCGACTGACCGTGCCATCGGGATCCGACAGCAAAGGAAACTGTAGCCCCTCTGCCGAGCAAAAGCGCCTGTGAGAGTCCACCGAGTCAGCGCTCACGCCCACAACCTGTGCCCCCATGGCCCGGAACTTGGGCAAATCTTGCTGAAAGCGGCGGGCCTCAATCGTACAGCCGGAAGTGAAGTCGCGGGGGTAAAAATACAACACCACCCACTCCCCCCGAAAATCCGCCAGCCGCCGTATTTGCCCGGCTTGATCTGGCAATGCGAACTCCGGTGCCGGAGAACCTATTGGCGGGAGAGGAGTAGTTCCCCACTGGGCCCAGGCAGGCTGAGTCATCCCAAAGCCCACAAGCAGGCCCACAACCAATCCCATGAAAACCCTGCCCAATTCCCTCACTGCCCCTCCGAGACCTCTCTAGAACCCATCTCTAGTTTACATAACTTTATATGAGTCCAGGAACTCGCCTCACTGCGCAGAAGCAAGCCAGCGGGGTGGGAAGCATCTCCACTCTGCCAGCTCAATGTTGCCGCTTTGCCAATTCCTTTGCCAATTCAAGGTAACCACTTGCAGAGCAAAAGCTGCGGAGGGATCCCCAACCATCGCCAGAGTTGAGAGGTGCGTTCGATGGGGGTATAGCGCAGTTGGGCGTACAGCTGCCGCGCGGGGAGATTGTCTTCCAACACGTGCAGGTGCAAACGGCGGTAGCCCCACCCTTGCACCACTTCTTCAGCACTGAGCAAAAGCAGACGGGCAATTCCTCGCCGCCGCCAGCCGGGCAGCACCGCCAAGTTGGAAAGGTAGGGATACTTCCCATGGGCGATGACCCGCAAAGAGATCTCGGCAGTGCCCACCACTTCGGATCCCACCGCAGCCGCCAGACAGCAATAGTAGGGATCCCTTGTGGCCAGCCTGAGGCGCAAATCTTCGCGAATACCCAGCTTGCAAATCGGGTGGATCCAGCGTTGCAGGCCTGAGGGCGGATAAAAAACCTGCGCCAGAACTTCGGCCAAGGGATCCAGATCGCCCGGTGTAGCCGGGTAAACCACAGGGGAAGGCAACACAGGTTGAGACGGGGCAACCGCAAGCATTCTCCTTATTTTCCCAAACAACTTGCAAACAACAAAACAATAAGTGGTGACCCCCACGGGGAGCCACCACTGAACCGGTAGAACTTGGCCACAGGGAGGAAAACCACCCCTGCCGACGCGGACTAACCGCATCCAAGACTTAACTAAGACTTATTCAGTTGTCTTAACTTGTAGCTGATCCAACCGCTCCAACTACTTTTTTCTTTCCAATTTCCTTTCCAATTTCTAGGCCAGCGCCAGTGGCCGCTCCGACACCAGAATCCGACTCTGAGGTTTACGATGAGATCTCCAGATCGCTAACGTGGCAGGCTGAGCCGTTGATGCGATAGATATCATCTGTGATGGGCTGGTAACCCACTTCCACCAGATCGGACTTGGCAGGAGCGAATATGCGGACAACTGCTCTAGCAATCTTTGAGAGAAAGGTAAACATAGCAACCTCCTGAAAGTGAGAGTGAAACTATGAACTGAGAGAACCTCGAATTGCTAAAGCCCGCAGTCCTTGTCCCACTGAGCGCTGGTTCCGACTCGCAGAGCTTGCAGGTTGAGAGCACCTGAACCTGATCACCGATTTTCCCACCCTGACTCGCTCATGAATGGAGACTCAAAATAGCCGGCTGAGCTTGTTGATCTGGCAAAACCACTTTTATTTGAGGATTATTTGAGGAACACCTAGAGCGCTCTCTCACTTTCCCAGTGGCTTGTGCAGCAAGCCCAACTGCTATCTGCCTAACTCCCCTTTTCTGCTTTGAGGAAAACCTGTCGTAGGTACCAGGTGCCCTGCTGGGCGAGACAACCACTTCTCAGGAGAATCTGCCGAAGCAACGGATCGGAAGTTTGGATCAGAGCGTTGACCGACAGAGAACTTTGGAGAGAATTTTGGATTTGAGTCAGTCGAGAAGCGGTGCCTCGCATTTGAGATGGGGATGAGATATTATCCTCCTCGCCTGAATCACTACATTCATAATCTAACCTATAGCCGATCCCTCAACCCAGGTTGGCAACTATTCTTAACAGGTCGGATCATTCCTTTAACTTGGTCTTTTCATCTCTTTTTGATGTAGGTCAACGCAAGGATCCTAAGGATGCTGGACTGGGTTTCCTTGACATCTTTCCGGCACAAGATACCTGCTTTTTTGGGGAAACAAGCCGGCTCGGTACGGGACTTAAGCTCAATGGAAACACACGCAAAAAAATACCGACCAACCCCTGCTTCGGGCTTAATCGCCGGAAGGAACTCATTCCCTATCCTAGAAAACTCATTCCAGCTGTAGCTCGTTTTCCAGGTTAAGAGAATCTTGATTTCGGGGCCGAGAACGCAGGATCAGCAGGGAAAAGTAGGGGGGCTGGTAGTCGGCCAGTCCTTCCAGGGTGGGGAAGAGGGTTTGCTGGGGCCAGCCGGCCCAGACCACCAAGCTGGCTTGTTGCAGCCAACCTCTTTCGGCCAGCCACTGCCAAACCTGAGGGTAGACAGAGGCCACTTTCATGAGGACGACTACCTCAGCCCAGGCACAAGCCTGCTCCAGTTCCGAGAGGGCAAACAGAGCCGGTAAAATCGCCAATTTCTCGGAGCCGAGCACCAAGGGGGATCCCAGGGCAGCAGCGGCAGCTAAGGGAGAGCACACGCCCGGTACGGCCTGAATGGGCAAGTTGGCGATCCGCTCCCGCAAAGCTTGGGCCACGTAGGCAAAGGTGCTGTAGAGGCCCACGTCTCCCTCACAGATAAAGGCAACATCTTCTCCCCTTTCTAGGAGTGGGGCCAGTTGCTGGGCAGCCGCTTGCCAGGCAGCTTGCAGGACTTCCGACCGGGTGACAAACGGCAGATGAAGAGGCAGCAGGGTTTGTTCCGGTCGCAGCCAAGGGCGCACAATTTGGTAGGCCAAGCCCGGCTGGCCGGCAGCATTTTGGGGACAGGCCACCCAGTTGACCGTGCTGAGGATGCGGGCTGCTTTGACCGTTATCCAGTCGGGATCCCCTGCTCCAGCACTGATCCCCCAAAAGGTTCCCAGACCCATACTGTGTATCAGGCGGTCTCTGTACTGCCCGTACTTCCTTCCTTCAGGCGATCCAAGGCTTCCTGCAAGGAGTTGCGCAAAGACAGGAACTTCTCCAGGCGCACCAGCTTCACCGTTTGGGTGATGCGGGGATTGCTCACCACCTGAAAGACACCCGCACGGCTCTGCACCAGCTTGGCCAATTGCACCAGGGCGCCGACGCCAGAGCTATCGATGAAGTCGATCCCTGTCAAATCCAAGATCAGGTTAGGGGATCCCTCTTCTAAATACTTGGTGACCACCTTAACAAAGACCGGCTCGGAAAAGGCATCCAGAAGGCCGGTCAGGTGAAAGACCTGGCAGTTTTCCAGCGCTTCGTGGCTGCCGCGCAAGCTGACCGTCAGAGATAGGGGTTCCGGAATGGCTCTTCTCCTTTCAACCATCTCGACAGAAGGGAACACCTGAGAGAGGCCCCAAGGTGGGTTCAATCTCGGGTGTGGAGATAGCTTAGCATCCCCGTTCTCTTCGCGAGACGGTATTTTTCCGCTGGGTCTTTGGGGGAATTACGCCTGGGAGCAGGGATTTCTTCTTTCTGTTCCCTCGTGGCAAGCCAGGAGTCCTTGGGTAGGATGGGGGCAACTTTGCCGGCAGGGCCGACCTGCAATGCACGAACGGCTTTTGGCAGCCTGACAGGTTTTTAAGGGGTGGGCGGTTGGGAGAAGATCACCGAGATCCAGAGATGCAGCAGCGACAATTCAACCTTTCCCCCGGCGCTTTGGCTTGGGTGGGGGCAGGGCTGGGTTTGGGCTTAACGGCTGCAGCTTTTGGGGCAGCTTGGGGGGCTGCGGCTTATCTTCAAACTCAGGTGCTGCCCCAGGTGGAGGATGTTCTATCTCAGGCGACGCGGCGGCGGGTGGAGTTGGGGGAGGTGAGGTTTCTGTCCCCTTGGCAGGTGAGTTTGGGAGAAAGCCGCATTGAGCATTTGGCCACCATCGGCTCCATCGACCTCAGCCCCGATTTCTGGACTTGGCTGCGGACGGGGGAACGGGTGCTCAATGTTACCTTAAATCGGCCACAACTGCTGCTGATGGAAACGCTGGATCGGGGATGGGCGGATGTTCAGTTTCAACTGCCGGAAGGGGAAGGGGAGGGATCCCTGCCTTTCCAGGGGCTGAATATTCGCTTGCGCCAGGGATCCCTGACGGCCATTCCTTTGGTGGGGGAGCGGCGGCAGTTTGACCAGTTGCAGGCCCAGGTGCAGGTGTGGCTGCCCCACAATGCCCCGCCAGGAGAGGAGGATCTTTTCGGGGGGCGGGCCAGTTTCCAGGCGGCAGCCCGGTTGCGCCCTAAGGACTCTGCACCGCTGACGCGCCTGGAGGGGAGGAGGGGATACCCGCTGCAGCTCAGGGGGGTGGCGGATTTCGCCCAGGCTTCCGGTTCGGTGTCGCTTTCTGCGGCTCGTCTGCCTTTGGATCTCTTGCCCAGTGTGGTGCCGGCGGCCCCTTTTGCGGAGGTGCAGGGGGAAACTGGCTTGGCTCTGCAAGTGCTTTGGCGGCGGGATCAACCGCTGGCATTGACGGGGCAGGCCCAGGTTCAACAGGCTCGGCTGGGGCTGGAGATGCTGCCGCATCCCTTTGAAGAGGTGAACGGCTCCGTTGGCTTTACCTTGCAGGGGCTGGAGCTGCAGGGAGTCAGCGGTCGTTTGGGTCAGCTTTCCTTCACAGAGCTGAAAGGCCCTGTGGACTGGAGCCAGGGGCAGGGGTTTGGTTTGCAGGCGGAACTGGTGCCGGCCAGTCTTCAACAGATCCAAGAGACGTTTGACGTGACTGGCCTGCCGGTGGCGGTGGAGGGGGTGGTGGGGGGATCCGTAACGGTCACCGGCCCCTTGGATCGGCCACAGATTCGGGGACAGTTGCGGGGGCTTTCGCCGGGGCGGGTGGATCGCCTGCCGGTGTCGGAGTATGCCTTTGGCTTCCACTTTGCGGATCAAACCTTGACTTTTGAGGCAATCGACCTAAGGGCGGCGGGGGGTCGCATTCAGGGATCCGGCCAATTGCAATGGGCTGCTGGCTTGGCGGGCCAGTTCCAACTGCAGGTGACGGGGATGGATGCGGAGCAGGTGCTGGCTTTCTACGGGGGAGACTTGCCGCGCCGGGGCGCTCTTCCTTGGGTGGGGCCGGTTTCCGCGCAAGTGCAGGTGGCGCTGACGGGATCCCAACCTCAGGTAGAGGCCACCTGGGCAACCCAAGGGGGAGAGATCGCCGGAAGAGGGCAGCTCCAGCTCTTGCCAGAGGCTGACGGTTGGGTGGTGGAGGTGCCTCAGGCAGTCTTGGCTGTAGAAGGAGGGCAGGCGCAGGTGGCGGGGCGGTGGGCAGGAGGGCAAGTGCAAGCCCAGGTGAGCCCCCAGAATGTGCCGCTGGCTTTCTTTAACCCCCAATGGACGGGATCCCTCTCAGGAGCCCTCACGGCGCAGGTGAACACGGCTGAGGTGTCGGAGCTGGGCTTTTTGGGGGCGCTGCGGGCGCAGGGCTCGGTGATCCTGTCGCAGCCTCTGGGAGAGGCAAGGGGCCAGGTGGCCTGGGATGGGGCGGGCCTAGTGATCCAAGAAGGTGAGATCTTGGCCGACGCAACTCGGCTGGCCGGCATACGGGGGCGGATCCCGGTGGATCCTCAAACCCTGCAGGTGGGATCCCTGGATTTGGCCTTGGCTGTGGATGGGGTTTCCTTGGCAGAAGTGCCCGGCCTGCCACCCTTGGTGGAGGGGGTGCTGCAAGGTTCGGGGCAGATTCGGGGATCCCTGGACAACCTAGAGGTGGAGGGAGAGGCTCGGCTCCAGGGCCTCAGCATAGCAGGAGTTGAATTTGAAGACTTGGCCGGATCCTTCCAGGGGTCTGCTCGAGGGGTAGAGGTGGATCTCCAGGGACAGCAGGACAGGCTGGCGTTGCAGTTGGATCCCCAGTTGCAGCCTTTGCAATTTCAAGTCCGGCGAGGGGAGGCGGAGGCAGTAGGTCAACGACAGCAGGAACAGCTCCAGGTGACGGTGAATCGGCTGCCGCTGGCTTTGCTGGGGGGCTTAGCTGCCGGGCCGTGGGCCAGCCTACAGGGGAACCTCGATGGGGAGGTGGCAGTTGACCTGGCGAGTGGTGCTGCCCAAGGACGGGCTGCGGTAGCGGATCTGCAGTGGGGAGGGATGAAAGTGCAGGGCTTCTCGGTGGATTTTGACTACCAGACTGCGGGCGACTCCGGCTCTCCCCGGCTGACCATTGCTCAAGCCCAACTGGATTTGTTCGAGAGCACCTATACGGCTAGGGGCACCTTAGAGCTGCCTGCAACTCTTCTGCAAGCCGGTTTGGATCCCACCTTGGCGGCTCTCGCTCCCCAAATTGACCTAGAGATCAGCACCCATCAAGGTCGGCTAGAAGATATCATCTCCGCCTTCAAGTGGCGGCAGTGGCGCGACCTCACCACCCGGGGTTTCCAATTGCCCCCCTTGGGCCCTGCCTCGGTGTTGGAGACCGATCCGGTTGGTTTGCCCAACCATCCTCTCCTGGAGCAGCTAGAGTACTATGCTCAGATCCTGGCCGCCCACCTGGAGACTCTGGCCAGCCGCATGGATCCGCTGTTCGCGTCAGCGGTGCGGAGCACTTTCCCGCCGCCCACGAGTCTGCGAGGGGAGTTTCAGGGCAGCTTGAGTATTGCCGGCAACCTTGCCCAGCCCCGTGTCAGCTTTCAACTGGAGGGCCGGAATTGGCAAGCCGAGGAGTTTGGCATTGAAACTCTCACTGCGGTCGGCAGCCTTGTCGTTCCCACAAGCGGTGCGGAGGGAGCAGTGGTGCTGGAGCCGCTGCTGTTGCGCAGTGGAGAGCGGCAAGCCCTGTTCTCCGGCAGGCTGGGGCTGGAGGAGCAGTCGGGATCCCTGCAAATTCAAGGATTTCCTCTGGCTTTGCTGGATCGCTTCTTGCCGGAGGAGCTGGAGCTGCAGGGGGATCTCAACCTGGATGTGGAGCTGGCCGGCAACCTGCGGGATCCCCGTGCCACCGGATCCCTGACGGTGGTCAACGCCCAGATTAACCAAGTGCCCCTGCGGGAGGTGGCGGGACAATTCGACTACCAACAAGGACAACTGCGCTTGAAGAGCACTCTTCTCGCCAACGGCGACGAGCCAATCCGCATTGCCGGCTTGGTGCCCTACACCTTGCCCTTCGCCGAAGTTCAAGCCAAAGAGGATCAGATCGACCTGAGCTTACAGGCTGAGAACGGCGGCCTGCGCTTGATCAATCTCCTCACCGACCAAGTGCGCTGGGAAGGCGGCCAAAGCCAACTGGAGCTGACCATCCGCGGCACCTTACGAGAGCCCAGCCTACAGGGGAACTTGAGCGTCAACTCCGGGATCCTCAAGCTGGCAGCCCTGCCGGAGCCCATTACCGACCTCACAGGCCAGATCGCCTTTAACCTCAATCAGCTGCAAGTCCAGGAGCTGCGCGGACAGTTGGGGGAGGGATCCCTGGTGGCCAGAGGCGTTTTGCCCATCAACTCTCGCGGAGCTTTGCAAGAAGGAGAAGCTCTGCAGCCGCTGAGCCTGCAGCTCCAAGGGATCCGCCTGAACTTGCCCAATCTCTACACGGGCCGCCTGGAAGGAGAAGTGGTGGTGGGGGGGCTGCTCCTGCGACCGTTGATTGAAGGTCGTTTAGAGGTTTCCGAGGGGATTGTGGATGTAAGCCCTCGCCCTGAGCCACCCACCGCAACAGAGGCGGCTGAGGACTCTGCACCGCCGACGTTCGCGACAGCCCTACCCTTTTGGCAGCCGCGGTTGAATGGGCTGGAGCTGGCCTTGGGATCCCGGATCCGGGTGCAGCGGCCTAACTTGTTTGAATTCAATGCTTCCGGCACCTTGCGCCTTTTCGGCACCCCCCAAGATCCGCGCCCGGCAGGCACCATCACTCTGGAGCGAGGCCGGGTCAGCCTGCCCATCGCCAACTTTCGCTTGGATCGCTCCCGCCCCAACACCGCCACCTTCGACTTGGACAACCCCTTTGATCCCTTCTTAAACCTGCGCTTGATGACCCAAGCCTTCGAGGTGTACCGCTTCCCCCAAGATCTTTCCCCCTTCGACACCAACCGCAACCTGCCGGGATCCCAGCAGAGCATCGATATTTTTGCCACGGTCAACGGGCGGGCCAGCCAACTTGCCGAGGCGGATCCCCGCAATGGAGTTCTGTCCCTTTCCAGCAGCCCCAGCCGCTCCCCGGAAGAGATCGTCGCCCTGTTGGGGGGAACGGCTTTGGCCCAACTCAATCCAGAGGCAGGGGTGGCCGGGCTGGCGGGAACGGCCCTGCTCAGCGAGCTGCAGGAAGCTCTGCGGGATACCCTTGGCCTGGATGAAATTCGCCTCAGCCCCATCCCCCAGATCGATACCCGCGCTCCCAACCGTTCTTCAGTGGGGCTGGCCTTGGAGGTGGCCCGAGATCTGGGGCCGGCCACTTCCCTCTCGCTGCAGCGGAACTTGACGGATCCCTTCCAGCCCACCCGCTACAGCGCCCGCTACCGCTTCAACGAGCAAACCCTCACCCGCGCCAGTACCGATTTTGAGGGCAACAATGTCATTTCCATCGAGTTTGAGACCCGCTTCTAGCAGGATCCGCTCCGGCCAGATTGAAAATGGTTTTACCAGCGTCGCAGAGCGATAGAGCATCTGTATCCCAAAGGATCTGGCCATCAGGAGCCATCCTCCCCAACACCGGCATTCCCACTTGGGCTGCCAGGCGTGGGATCAAAGCTGCATCCAGCTCTGCCAAAGCCTGGGGATCCCCAGTTTCGGGCAGGGATCCAACCAGCACCCATCCCAAACCACGGGCCCTGGCTTGGCGTAACAGGGCGGCAAAAGCAGCACCTTGGCTCAGGGCGGCCTCCCGTTGCAACGTCAACAGCAAGCTCAACCCCCACGCATGGGCTAGATCGGCCCAGGTTTGGCCTGGCCCTATGGGATCGGCAACGCTGCCCGGCAAAACCAGTAGGGGATCTCTCTCTCCTGCCCACTCGGAGATCTGTTGCCAGAGAGCCTTGAGCTGAGCTTCCGAAGGGGTGGGATCCACACTGAGCCGGCCCCAAGGGCGTTGAACCACCTGCTGCCAAGCGTCGGCCACTGCCGTAGCTCCCGGGATCCCTGGCCAGGTGTCGGCCACCATCACCTTCATGGCTCTGCCTCCCACAGGGCGAGAAACTCCGGCTGGATCTCGAAGCCAAACACCAAAGCCATATCCCGCAGCATAGAGGCGGATCCCAGGTTCTGCTGCTTGAACCACCGCATCAACACAAAGATCTTCTGGTAGACGAAGATCTCCAACGCTTCTGGGTTGTAAACAATGCCCTCCCGAGGGTTGAATTGGTGGGGCACCATCATAGCCGCGTAACGGGCCAGTTCTCCTTGACGCCAATTGAGGAAGTAGGGCATCCAGGGGTAGACCGTATCCCACCGAATAAACCACAGGCGCACCTCCGGGATCTCGGACAGCTCCCGCGGATCCTCAGGGCTGCGCGGCCAATCGATGGCGCATTGCACCTGCTGGGCAGCACGCACGGGATCCGCCATCAGGGTTTTCACCAGCTCATGGCCGGGGGTGAGATCCAGAGTTTGAATGGCCTTGGCGGGAAGGTAGAAGGTAATCGGCACAGCGACACGGCTATCTGGCTTGCAAATGCAGCTTATCTCAGCTCTGTTCCATCTTGCCTGCCACCGGGATCCCTAGACGGGTGAGATCCAGGGCAAAACCTGCCGTTACCAAAAACACTTGGTCGGCCAGGGGAGCCAGCCTTTGGGTCAGTTCCCCCATCCGATCCCGAAACCGCCGCCCCAGTGGGTAAGCGGGCACCACCCCCCAGCCCACTTCTTCAGACACCAGGAGGATCTCCCCTCTATGGCTTTGCAAGGTTGCCAAGAAGGATTGCACCAAGGGATCCCATTCTGAAGAGGGACAGTCTAGGCCCTGCGCCACCCATCCCCCCAGCGAATCCACCAGCGCACAACAGGGCTGGGGCAACTTTTGCAGTTCTGCCCCCAAGTCCCTCCCGGTTTCCCAAGTTTGCCAACCGGAAGGTCGTCGTTGCCGGTGCTGTTGAACGCGCTCTGCCCACTCTGGGTCAGTCTCAGGATCGGGTTTTGGCCCGGTAGCCAGGTAGACAACCGGCAAGCCTGAAGCGGCAGCCAAACCCTCTGCCAGCCGGCTTTTGCCGGAGCGCACAGGGCCGCAGATCAGCACAATCGACATTACGCTGGAAATCCACTGACGCTTGAGATTAACCTAACAACAGCGCACTTGAACTTCAGGCTCAAAAGCTCGACCATGACAGATCCCAAGCCAATATCTCCGCCTGAACAAAAGGCTGCTTCGGCCTCTTTTCGATCTGCTCAACCGCTCTGGCTCAGCCTAGCGCTGGGGATCACCACTGCTCCCGTTTTGTTGGGCTTGGTCTTGGCAGATCGG
>NZ_JANSIG010000100.1:0-10758 GCF_047461975.1 Synechococcus sp. R55.3
CGGATGACGCGGGCCAATTCCGCCGGGTCGGTCTCTTTGGAAAGGTAGCCTTTGGCCCCGGCGCGGCGGGCTGCCTCAATCAGACCCGGCTCCTGAAAGGTGGTCATCATCACCACCACCACCGGCAGGCCCAGCTCGGTGATTTGCTGGCAGGCGGCGATCCCATCCCCATCCGGCATGCGCACATCCAAAATGGCTACGTCGATGGGGCAACTGCGACAATGGTGGACGGCCTGGGATCCCGTCTCGGCTTCGGCCACCACCTCAAATCCTTGGGCTTGCAGGGCAAACTTCAGCCCCAACCGAAAGAGGGGATGATCGTCGGCAATGAGAACGCGGACAGGGGGAGTCATGGCAGGGGATCCCAGCCGAGGGGGTGCTGGTTTTAATCTGCCCAAGGGGGGATCCCAAATAAAGCGCCCTCACCCCCAGCCCCTCTCCCTTGGGGAGAGGGGGGTTATGGCTTCACCAAGACCATGCCGCGGGCCTGGGGGTCAAAGGTGGGATCCAGCCGGGTTTGGGCATTGTACAGGGCGCCGGTCAGATCCGCCCCCTCCAGAAAAGCGCCTCGCAGGTCGGCCCCCCGCAGATCGGCATTGTGTAACTTGGCCCCTGTGAGGTCGGCGCCGGTGAGGATGGCTCGACGCAAGTCGGCCCCGCTTAAGTTGGCCACCTGCAGATTGGCACCCGTCAGATCTGTCTGCTGCAGGTTGGCCTGCGCCAGATCGGCTTCCCACAAGAAAGCCCCTGCCTGAGCTGAGCCACTCAGATTGGCCCCTCTCAAATCGGCCAAGTTGAGGATCGCTTGGGAGAGGTCGGCAGCTTGGAGATTGGCCTGTCTGAGGATCGCTTCTTTTAGGTTGGCCCCACTGAGGTCAGCTCCCGGCAGTTCTGCCCCCGTCAGGTCGCAGGCGGGGCAATCTTTGCTGGGAGAAACAATTTGGGATCGGCCCAGTTGGGCATCCAACTCCAGTTGGGCAAAGGCCGCAGCCCCTGGGAAGACCACCCAGCCGAGCAAACTCGCCCCACCCCAGAGCTTTGTGAACCGGAGCCATGCCATTCTTTTCACCGGATCCCCTGCACTGGCGATGGTAGCTGCTCCGGAGCCCAAGCGCTCCCCCTCACCCCCAACCCCTCTCCCCAAGGGAGAGGGGGGTTTTGAGTGGCTGGCAGTGGGGGCAAAAGTGAGCCGACCGACCTGCCAGCTTCATCCGCTGAATTGGGGTGCCACAGAGGCGACAGGGATCCCCTTCCCGACCGTACACCCACGCTTGCCCTTGATAGTTGCCGTTGAGCCCACGCAGATCCCGGTAATCCCGCAAGGTGGTGCCCCGCTGCTCCAGCCCGGCCCGTAACACCTCGATCAAAGCTTCTCGCAGGCGTGCCTTGGCCACATCCGAAAGCTGAACTGCTGGCGTCAAAGGGTGAATGCCGCTCAGAAACAGGGCTTCGTCGGCGTAAATGTTGCCCACCCCGGCTACCAGCGATTGATCCAGCAGCGCGGTTTTAATAAGACGGCGGCTCTTCTGTAGGGCAGCCTGGAAATAGGCCTCAGAAAAAGCTGGCGAAAAGGGCTCCGGCCCCAAAGTCTGCAGGGTGGGGATCACCGCCTCCAGCTCAACACCGGCAGGCACCAGCCACATCTGGCCAAAGGTGCGCTGATCCACAAAGCGCAAGTCCCACCCTGGCTCGAAGGCCAGGCGAACGCGAGTATGAGCCGATAAGGGCGTGGATCCCTGTACCCAGAGCAACTGCCCGGTCATGCGCAAATGCACACCCAGAACCGCTCCCGAATCCAGGGATCCCAGGAGATACTTTCCTCGCCGCTGCCACTGGGTAAAACGGGTGCCAATCAAGCTCCGCCCAAACATCTCCCCTGCAGGGTAGGCAATGGTGCGGGCCAGGAGCACCTCCACCGCAAGTATCCGCGGCCCCAGGGTGAGGCGTTGCAAATCTTGCCGAACTGTTTCAACTTCCGGCAGTTCAGGCACAGAACGACTTGCTCAAGAACACAGTCCCCGGCATCAGAACTTTGGCTTAGCTGGCCGCAGCTTTGGCCTTGGCTTTGGGAGCTTCCAACACTTCCAGTTCATCTTCGCGGAAGTTGTTGGTGTTGATGTTGTAGTAGTTGATCTTGTCGAAACGAACGATCACCGGGTAGAGAATGCCGCTGGTATCCACCGCCGCAACCGTTCCCACATCCCGGTACCAGTAGGATTCTTTCCGCAGCACACGGACTTTGGCACCACGCTGAATTGCCATGAGGGTTATCTCCATTGACCTGAACTCAGATTACCCTAGTCCGTGAGAAGGCTGCGATTTCCGAATTTTTGTAACAGGGATCCGCTTTTGTCTGGCTGGGTTTTCGGGGCCAACAGCAGATGAACCGTCGCACCTGTGGAGCCTGGCTGTTGGGTTCTGCTTTGACCTGGGGCTTGCAGGGGAAATCTGCAGGGCTGCCCCATCCGCGCGATTTTGCCGCCGTCCTCAACCTGAACACCGGTCGTTTAACAAGGGTTTGGCAGCCGGAGCAGGCTTCCAGAATCAGGGCCAGCCCTGGCTCAACCGTCAAATGCGCCGTTGCCGCCGCTGCTCTGCAGACTGGGATCAGCTCTGGGGAGCGCTTGATCCACTGTCCGGGTTGGTGGGATCCGCCGCCGCAACTGGGGTTGGGCCGCCTACCCTGCTGGGATCCCCGCGGACATGGAACCTTGAACTTGCGCCAAGCCCTGGCCCAGTCCTGCAATGTGTACTTCTACCAGTTGGGCTGGGAGCTAGGGGCCGATACCCTGGTGGAGTGGCTGCGGCGCTTCGGCCTAGGGAGTGTGCAGAATACAACTCCGGCTCCGCTCTTGGCGACCGGTCTGGCTGGGCCGGTGGATCCCTGGGAGCTGTTGGTTTATGGGGGCGTGATTGCCCGCCGCGGTGTTCCCCTTTCTGGCGAGGTCTCCCTGCCTGCCCTCTCTTTACCGGAGTGGATTTGGGAGGCTCTCCATGCTGGCATGAGCCTGGCAGCAACAGCGGGCACCTGTCGCGGCATTGCCCCAGAAGGGATCCCAGTGGCAGCCAAGTCTGGCACCATCCTCAATCCTCAACGACGAGGACGACCAATTCTCTGGGCAGAAGATTTTCAAGCCTGGTTGCTGGCCTTTTGGCCCCTGCCGGATCCCAACTGGACGCTGGTGCTGCACCTGCATCAGGGCAAAGCCTATGAGGCGGCCATTCCCCTGGCGCGGCAGATCATCGCCGCCATCGGCAGCGGGTGACCACCTTGCTTGCGATCATGAAGAAATGCAAACTATACTGAAGGTCAAGTGCCGTTCTCGTTTTCGTTCTTTACGGATCCCACTCCCTGTCGTTCCCATCTACCCTGGAGGTTCTCATGTCTAACCCCAATTTGTCTGAGCCCAAGTTTGGCTTTAACGAGTATGCCGAGCGCCTCAACGGTCGGGCTGCCATGATTGGCTTTGTGTTGGCCATTGTCATCGAAGCGGTGACGGGCCAAGGCGTTGCTTCCTGGCTGGGCCTGATCTAAGAGACCTCAACTTACCGCCTTTTGGCTTTTCCTTGGGTCTGCTGGCTTGCAGGCCCTTTATTGTATTGAGCAGGGTATTGAGCAGGAAGCGTGACTGCACCAGTTGTAGCCGTTCTGAATGGCAACAAGGCTTGAGCGGGCACCAACTACTCCAAGCAATTCCGACAGCGCCGAATCTTTCCCTTTCTCCCTCTGAGGGAGGAGCTGGTGTGAGGGTATCCCACTAGTTCCATTAGATGATCCCTTCTTGACGCTTGGCGATTGGCATCCGCCAGCCGGTGCCGAAGGCGCGATCGGTGATGCGCAGCCCAGGGGGAGCTTGGTGTCGCTTGAACTCGGCATTCTGAACCAGCCGCAGCACGTGCTGCACCGTGTCGGGATCGAACCCTTGAGCCACCAACTCGGGGCCGGATTGATGCTGCTCGATGTGCCGCTGCAGGATCTTGTCCAGCAAATCGTAGGGGGGCAAGCTGTCGCTATCTTGTTGGCCGGGTCGCAATTCCGCTGAGGGGGGCTTGGTCAGCGTAGCAAGCGGGATCCGCTCCTGCTGTCGGTTGATCCAGCGAGCCAAGCGGTACACCCAGGTCTTGGGCACATCGGAAATCACCGCCAGGCCGCCGGACATATCCCCGTAGATGGTGCAGTAGCCCACTGCTAGCTCTGATTTGTTGCCTGTGGTCAGCAGCAGCCGCCCGAACTTGTTGGAAAGGGCCATGAGGAGGGTGCCGCGAATGCGAGATTGCAGGTTTTCTTCCGTGATGTCTGGGGGGAGGCCGGCAAAGGGCTCTGCCAAAAGCTGGTGGTAGCTCTCCATGATGGGCTGAATGGGCAGCTTTAGGGTAGGGATCCCCAAGTTTTGCGCCAGTTGGTAGGCATCGGTCAGGCTGCCAGGGCTGGAATAGGGAGAGGGCATGAGCACCCCCAGCACCCGCTCCGGCCCCAAAGCATCGGCAGCAATCACAGCAGTGACGGCAGAATCGATCCCTCCCGACAGGCCCAATACCACCTCGCGAAAGCCACATTTGCTGACGTAATCGCGGGTGCCCAAAACCAAGGCTTCGTACAGCTCGGCTTCTGGTTCGGTCGGCCAGCGGGATCCCGCGGTCGGTGGGCTCTGGTCTGGGTTGGGAGACTGCGTCAACTCGTCCACATCCAGGATGAGGTGATCCGGCTGAAAGGCAGCCGCTTGGGCCACAACCCGACCCCAGCGATCCAGGGCGCAACTGGCCCCATCGAAGATCAAATCATCATTGCCCCCCACCTGATTGACGTAGAGAATGGGCAGGGCGTGCTTGCGGGCCAGGGATCCCAGCATCTCCACCCGCAACTTCTGTTTGCCCAGGCTGAAGGGGGAAGCCGAGAGGTTAATCAGCAGGTCGGCACCGCAGCGGGCCATCTCTTCCACCGGATCCCAGTGGTAGCGGCGGTGCTGCCAAAAGTCGCGGTCGTTCCAAATGTCTTCACAAATGGTAAAGCCCAGGCGGCGGCCACGGTACTCGATGGGTTGGGGCTGGGATCCCGGCTCAAAATAGCGATCCTCATCGAAGACATCGTAGGTGGGCAAGAGCGACTTCTGAAACCAGTGGCGGATCTGGCCCCCCTCCAGCCAGGCAGCAGCATTGTAAAGGGGCCGACCCTCAGGCAGAGGATTGGGCTGCACGGATCCCACGACCACCGGAATGCTGGCCTGTAGCCGACTGGCCAAGTGCTGCAAAACTTGGTTCGCTCTCTCGATCAGGGCCGGGTAGAGCAACAAATCGCGGGGTGGATATCCCAGCAACGCCAGCTCCGAGGTGATGGCCAACTCTGCTCCCGCCGCCGCCACTGCCTCAACCGCTGAACGGATGCGCTCGGCATTTCCGCTTAGATCGCCGACGATGTAGTTCAGTTGCAACAGCGCTACCTTCACCCTGCCCCCCATATGGTAAATCTCACCATAAGTGGCCCAAACCGAATCGTCAACAAGATTCTGCTGCGGGCAAGCGAAGAATAAACGTGGTTTGGTGGGCAGTGCTTTCCACCTGCAAAGAGCCGCCCAAGTGGTTGGCAATGGCTTGGGCCAGAGCCAATCCCAAGCCTGTTCCCCCCTGCTGCCAGGGATCCGAGTGGGGGATGCGATAAAACTGCTCGAAAATGCGTTCTTGTTCTTCGAGGGGAATGGTGGTGCCCGTGTTGGTCAAGCGCAGCTCCCAGCGGTCGGAACCCAAAGCAACAGCCTCTAGGACAATGTGTTCGCCGGCGGGCGTGAATTTGTGGGCATTGGTCAAAAGCTCACAGACCAAGCGTTCCAACAGGCGGGGATGGGTGTGCAGATAGGGCAGGTGGGGATCCCAGTGAACTTCTAGGGTTTGCTGCCGCTTGCGCATCCGGTCTTGGAACCGATTGATAAGAGGTGCCAAAAGGAGAGGCAGGTTAACCTGCTCAGAGGGCAGCTTGAGCGTATTGCCCGACAAATTTTGTAGATCCAGAAGATCGTTAATTAGGGAGATCTCTCGCTCGCACGCCTGCTCCAGAACCTCAAGATACTGGATTTGCTTGGGGGTGAGAGGAGAAACTTGATGGCTCAGTTTCAGCAGGTGAACCGAGAGGCTAATGCTGGTAAGGGGAGTGCGCAGCTCATGGGAGACGGCGGCCAGGAAGTTATCCCTAATTTGGCTGAGTTTTTTCAATTCCGTCACCTGAGCCTGGCTGCTGAGGTAGAGCCTGGCCTGTCGCAAGGCAATCGCGCACTGGGCCGCCATTTGCTGGGCCAAATCGATTTCCCAATCGCTAAAACTCTCCTCAGGAGGCCGAGCCAGCCACAGATCCCCAAGAATGCCCTGATCGTCCGCAATGGGGCAGGCCAGCTTGGTCAAATAAGGGGGCAAAGTGTCGGGATCCCGTTGACGATCCCGGGCGCACAGTTGAAAGCACCAGCCTCGCCATAGCTGTTCGTAGAAGAGGGGAAAATCTTTCATCTGAACCCGAGCGCCGATCCCAGAGGTCGAAAGCGTCGTGTATTCATAGCTGATCAGGGAGTAGGTTCGGCGGCTATCGTAAAGGCCGACATTGCAAAAAAGAACGCCCAAAAATTTCCCCAGCTCGTTCACAACCGTCTGCAAGATCTGCTTTTCGTCCAGAGTTGCCCGTATCTGATGGGTAAGGCGGCGCAGAATCGATTCAAACTGCAGACTGCGTTCCAGTTGCTGGGTTCGCTGTTGCACCAGGGCTGTTAATTCAGCTTCTCGTGTTTGCTGGGCCAGCTCCAGGCGCTTGCGCAGGGTGATATCGCGCACCAAAACAATGGCCTCATCCGGCCCAAAGGGCAACAGACGGGCCTCGCGATATTCCGGCAATGCTTCCGCCGCGTCTTGAGAAATTTGAGGAAGCGGATATTCAATAACCTGAATTTCTCCCGTTTGAAAGGCTTTCTCTAGCAAAGGGGCAAAGTAGGTTTTCCAATGCTCTGGAAACAGATCTTGAATGTATTGGTTGAGATAGCGGTCATCGGGATAGGCGGATGCAAATCCTCTGGGGGGCTTATAGGACAAGACTAGCCCTTGCCGATCCACTTGCAAAAGCATATCTGGGATCGCTTCGTAAAGAGCGCGGTAACGTGCTTCGCTGCGGGCCAGATCGGCCAAACTTTCTCGCAGGTGAGTTTCGGCCCTTTTTCGCTCGGAAATATCTTCTAGAAATTGGATGGCAAACAGAGGCTCGTTTTGAGCGTTTCGCACCGCGAAGAGTTGTAAGCGAACCCAGATCTCTCTGCCATCTTTACGGCAAATCACCTTTTCATATTCATAGTTGTTGGTGTACCCGGAAAGCAGTTCATTCCAGAGTATCTCGCCCCGTTCTCGGTCTTCGGGATAGGGAGTGTAATCTTCCGCTTTCAGAGCTGACCAATCTTCCTCGCTGTACCCTGTAATCTCTGCCATTGCCGGGTTGAGGCTGAGATACCGGGGATCAGGATCCAAGCTCATCAGAGCAATCCCTTGGCTACAGAAGTTGAAGATCCCCTGCAATTGGTTTTGAATTTCCTCAAGAGCAGATTTGATGGATCGGCGCTCGCTAATATCATCCAGGAAGTAAACGGCAAACAGAGGCTTTTGTTCTTCATCTCTCACAACATAAACCTGAGACTTTACCCAGATGATTTGGCCATTCTTACGGGTGTAGGGATGTTCCCATTCATAATGACTGCGCCGGCCATCAACCAACTCCTGCCAAAGTTTTTTTAGAGTTTCAACATCGGCCAAGTCTGGGATACAAGCCTCCAGAGGCAAAGCCTTCAATTCCTCTGCAGAATATCCTGTTATATCCTTGAGGGCTGAGTTCATGCCATGCGGACTAGCTTCTGGCTCAAGAGGCAGCAGAGAAATGCCCAAATTGCAGGACTCTACAATACCCCAGAATCGCTGTTGAATCTCCAACAAAGCCAGCTCTAGACGCTTACGCTCGGTAATATCTTGAATGCAGCCAAGCACGCAATCTGCTCCGTAGGGAACTATGCAAATTTCTTGGTAACGGAGCTCTCCCGCTGAGTTGGTTAGGGGATATTCCAAGGTTTGCCGGGATCCGCTGCTCAAGCAACGGTCAATCAGCCTCTGCAGTTGATCGCCAACCTCAGGGCCGAACAGCTCTCCCACTGCTTTTCCCTGAATATGCTCTGCTGAGAGTGAGGCAACACAAGCATTCTCCGGGGAAGAAATCAGCTCCAGGCATTTGCCTTCTTGGCTAAAGATCATTAAGGCTTGTGGGATAGCACAAACCAACCTTTTGTAGCGGAGTTGGCTCTCTGCAAGCGCTTGTTCAGCCTGCTTCCGCGCCGTGATATCTTCCACATACCCCTCAAAACAGAGGGGATCCCCTGCCGGATTGCGGACAACTTGAATTTGTTCTCGCACCCACAAGTCCAAGCCCTTGCGACTGTGGATCAAAAACTCTCGCGCCACTCTCCCGTCGCCGACTTTGCCTGCAAGCAGATCCTGGAAAATCTGACGACGACCGGCAGCATCGACATAAAGACGATGGCCAAAATCCGACAGATGGCGCATCAGATGAGCGGAGGAGGCATAGCCATATATCTCGGCAAGCTTGGCATTTGCAAACCGGTATCGTCCCTGCAGATCCACACGAAAGATCCCAATGGGGGCATTTTCCAGGAGCACATCAAGTTCGGCCAGCATCAGGATCCCCTATTGGCAAGCAGTACCAGGGCACTGAGAACACCTGTCCTTGGGATTATGTATCATTTCTGCCTTAAGCGATGTTTCCCGCACTACAAGTTCCCCCCTAACCCCGTAAAATCACGGGCGAGGAAGGGTGCTCAGGCTTCTGTGGATATCACCCCACCGAGTGCTGGGGGAGCAGGGATCCCTGCGCGGATTCTCAACTACTCCACCTGCGCTGTCTCCGGGGATCCCGCCTGAGTTTCCGGGTGAAAGTAGCGGTAAATCTGTCGGGCAATCTTCGGGCCAATGCCGGGCACTTGAGCCAACTGGTCTTCTGAAGCCACCTGAATGCGGGCAATCGACCGAAATTCTTCCATCAGCAGCTTTTGCCGATACTTGCCCAAGGCGGGGATCTCGTCCAGCGTAGAGGCATGTTGACGCGCTTTCCGTTGCTGGCGATGAAAGGCGAGAGCAAATCGGTGGGCTTCATCTCGCAGGCGTTGCAACAACAAGCGAGCCGGATCTTGGGCCGGCAACCGCAAGGGCACGGGATCCCCCGGCAGAAAGATCTCTTCTTCTCGTTTGGCCAAGGCAATCACCGGCAGGTGATCCAGCCCCAAATCCGCCAAGACGGCCATGACTGCCGACAACTGCCCCTTGCCCCCGTCGATGAGCACCAAATCCGGCTGATCCTCAGGGGTCATTTTGCTGAAGCGACGCCGGGCCACTTCTGCATGGCTGGCAAAATCATCGGAGTGACCGGGGCGCACCTCAGGGTTGCGAATCTTGTAGCGGCGGTAGTGCTGTTTGGCAGGCAGGCCATCGATAAACACCACCTGACTGGCCACAGCATCGGATCCCTGGATGTGGGAAATATCGTAGGCTTCTAGACGGCGGGGCACATCCGGCAAATCCAAGACTTCTGCCAAGCGCTCCAAGGCCGCGGCATCCCGATCCGCCAAGCGCTGGGCGCGGGTTAGCTCCAGTTCGGCATTCCGCTCGACCAACTCGATCAGCTCGGCTTTGCTCTGCCGTTGGGGAGCAATGAGGCTGACCTTGCGGCCTTTTTTCTGACTCAGCCAAGACTCCAGAAAATCGTGATCGGGCAATTCATACTGGGTCAAAATCTCAGAGGGAATTTCCACCGGATCGCAGTATTGATAATGCTCTTGTAAAGCCCGCTGCAAGATAAGGCCTGGGTCGTCACCGCGGTTTTCGGCCACAAACCCCAGCCGCCCCACCAACTTGCCTGCCCGCACCTGAAACAATTGAATGCAGGCTCGTGAATCATTCATGGCCAAGGCCAGAGCATCACGGCTGACGGTAGAGTTAGGCAAAGAGACCTTCTGGGATTCTCCCAATTGTTCCAAACCGCGAATTTGATCCCGATATCGTGCGGCTGCCTCATAATTTTCCTGTTCGGCGGCCTGGATCATCTTCTCCTGCAGCTCTCGGATCAGCTCATCTGTCTGGCCTTGGAAGATCATGGCCACTTGAGTCAGCGTTTTGCGATACTCTTCTGGGCTGATCAAGCCTTGGCATACTCCGGGGCAGCGCCCAATGTCGTAGTTCAAACAGGTGCGATCTTTGTACAGAGGTTTGGGCCGTTGGCGCAAGGGAAAAATCCGTTTGACCAGTCCAAGGGTGTGGCGCAATAGACCAACATCCGTGTAGGGGCCGTAATATTTATCTTGATTCCGATCAAGGCGACGATGGCGGGTGATGTAAAGCTGGGGATAAGGCTCTGACCAGGTAATGCACAAATAGGGATACTTTTTATCGTCCTTAAGGAGAACATTATAAGGGGGCTGATGGGTCTTAATCAGATTGTCTTCTAGGGCTAGGGCTTCACTTTCATTGTCGGTTACGATAAACTCGATCTCGCAAACCTGAGCTACCATGCGCTGAATGCGAGGGGACAGGTCGCCGGTGAAGCGGAAATAAGATCGCACGCGAGAGCGCAATTTCTTGGACTTGCCTACATAGAGGATCTGATCCGTGGCATCTCGCATTAAATATACGCCGGGTTCAGCAGGAATCTCCTTGAGACGGCTCTCTAGAACGTCACGG